>JABDLA010000183.1 GCA_013001965.1 Flavobacteriaceae bacterium
ATGTAGTACGTTGTCTTTTGGCCAAACCAACCCGAGTACTCAGGATACCACAAGCACAGGATTTTCCTTTAATTCGTTGAGTTTGCCAAATCCAAGCAGTATTATTTCGAAATACCGTTATGACCCGATCACAAACAGGTATATCTATACAGAAACGCTTGGAAATTTTAATATCAATTATCCTATTATTCTAACTCCTGAAGAATTCAGGCAATTGGTACTTCAGGAAAATCTTCGTGACTATTACAAGCAAAAGATTGATGCAGCCGATGGGAAAAAAGAAGGTACCGAGGATCTACAAAAAAACCTGATCCCTGAATTCTACGTGAATTCAGATTTTTTTGAATCGGTTTTTGGAGGAAATACCATTGAGGTCGTTCCGCAAGGTACAGTCGAAATGGATCTTGGAGTCTTATTTACTAAACAGGATAATCCATCCTTTTCACCAAGAAACAGAAGTAATTTCACTTTTGATTTTGATCAGCGAATCAGCTTGAGTTTATTAGGAAAAGTTGGAACACGACTTCAGGTTACAGCAACTTATGATACACAATCGACCTTTGATTTTCAAAATCTTATCAAGTTAGAGTATACGCCAACCGAGGATGACATCATTCAGAAAATTGAAGTCGGTAATGTGAGTATGCCTTTGAATAGCTCCTTGATTACCGGGGCTCAAAGTTTATTTGGGGTAAAAACCGAATTGCAGTTTGGCAAAACCAGGATTACAGGAATATTTTCTGAACAGAAATCAGAAACCCGAACAGTGGTTTCCCAGGGCGGCGGAACATTAGAGGAATTTGAGTTCTTCGGACTAGATTATGACGAGAACCGTCACTTTTTCCTGGCCCAATACTTCAGAAATAAGTACGATCAGGCCTTAATTAATTATCCATTTATCAATACAAACATTCAAATCACGCGAATTGAGGTCTGGGTAACGAATAGAAATAATCAAACCGAAAATGTTAGAAATGTAGTTGCATTTCAAGATCTTGGAGAATCGGAAATCTTAGGCTCTCCGGTCAATGTTTTTGTAGGACCCGGGCAGGTTCCTGATAATGGAAATAACGCCTATGACCCCACTAATATTGGAGGAGCAGGCTCTCAATTAACCGAGGCAGTAAGAGATATTGCAACTGTACAATCCGGTATACTCGTCCCTGGTGTGAATGAAGGATTCGATTATGGTAAATTAGAAAATGCACGTAAACTTCAAGAAGGTCAGGAATATACCTTGAATACGCAATTGGGATATATCTCCCTGAATCAACGCTTGCAAAATGATGAGATCGTTGCAGTCGCTTTCCAATTTACAGTTGGTGACCAGGTCTATCAAGTTGGAGAATTTGCAAATGACGGTGTTGATGCCACAAATGTAACGACCGATAATTCAGGAATTCAAGTCGTAAATAATAACAACCTCGTACTCAAAATGCTGAAAAGCGCGGTGACTAACGTTGAAGAGCCTATTTGGGATCTGATGATGAAAAACATTTATGATACCGGTGCCTTTCAATTGAGTCAGGAAGATTTCAGGCTCAATATTTTCTATACAGAAACCTCACCTTTGAACTATATCACTCCGGTTGATGGAACTCCATTTCCAGCACCGGGACCGACTGAAGACCCACTGGAGGAAACGCCATTATTACGTGTTTTCAATTTGGATCGATTGAATTTTAACAATGATCCGCAAACCAATGGCGATGGATTCTTTGATTTTGTTCCGGGGATTACGGTATTTCAGCAATTTGGAAAGATCGTGTTCACCAAAGTAGAACCCTTTGGGCGTTATTTATTTGATGAGCTTGATATTGACAATAATCCTTCTGATAATGAAGCTGACTATAATGATACATCACAGTACAACCCTAATCAGGTGAAGTATGTTTATGATAAGTTATATAAGGAAACAAAAACAGCGGCTTTAGAAGATGGTGAGAAGAATAAATTCCAGATGAAAGGGCGTTATAAATCCGATAGCGGTTCAGGAATTCCAATCGGCGCGTTTAATGTGCCAAGAGGGTCTGTTACCGTAACTGCCGGAGGACGTGTTTTAGTTGAAGGGGTTGATTATACGGTCAATTATCAGATTGGAACTGTGCAAATTTTGGACCCTGCTCTTCAGGCCTCAAATACACCGATTCAGATCTCGGTTGAGAATAATGCGGTGTTTGGCCAGCAAACAAGACGTTTTACAGGACTGAATGTTGAACATCAATTCAATGAGAATTTTGTATTGGGCGCTACCTTTTTAAACTTAAATGAACGGCCCATCACTCAAAAAGCAAATCTCGGTACAGAACCGATCAACAATACAATATTTGGCATCAATGGAAATTTCTCAACAGAGCTTCCATTTTTAACGCGATTGGCGAATAAATTGCCTAACATCGATACCGATGTGGCTTCAAATGTATCAGTAAGGGGAGAATTCGCATATCTGCTGCCGGGTTCACCAAAGGGAACGAATTTTCTTGGTGAAGCAACGTCTTATGTAGATGATTTTGAAGGGACTCAGAATGCCATTGACCTCGTATCGCCTATTTCCTGGTTCTTATCCAGTAGGCCTAATGGTGTTGGAGATGCCGCCGATGACATACTTGGAATAGAAAGTGGTTATGACCGGGCCTTTTTAAATTGGTATACTGTAGACCCAATTTTTTATAGTAGTCAGAGACCTAGCGGAATCACAGATGACGATGTTTCCGATCTTTATAGTAGACGTGTTTTTATTGATGAGATCTTCCCTCAGGTTGATTTGGTTCAGGGACAAACAACGGTAATTAATCCGCTGGATTTAGTCTATTATCCTACTGAAAGAGGGCCTTATAATTTTGACCCTGCGTCGATTAACGGACAAGATCCAAACGAAGCATGGGCAGGAATAACAAGACAGCTAACCTCAACCGATTTTGAGCAGTCCAATGTCGAATATATTGAGTTTTGGTTACTCGATCCATTCTTGACCAATACGACAAATCCCGGTGGAAAAATAACCTTCAATCTTGGAAATATTTCAGAAGATGTGTTGCGTGACGGGCGAAAATTGTATGAAAATGGATTGCCCGAAGATGGTAATGTTGTAGGTGTTCTTCCAAAAAGTGATTATGAAACCGTTTACCCGCAAAACCAATCCCTGATCTATGCATTCTCAACTTTAGGGCAAGAACGCACAAATCAGGATGTTGGATATGATGGTTATAGCGATACCGATGAGGCTACAATACCCGAGTTTGGCCCTTATGCCTCCATAGAAGATCCGGCAAATGACAACTATACTTATTTCTTAAATACCGAAGGAGATATTTTTGAACGCTATAAAAAATACAACGGACTCGAAGGGAATTCACCTGATACATTTACCGACACGAATCGTGGATCGACCACTCAACCCGATGTTGAGGATATCAATCGTGATAATACCATGAATACCATCGATAGTTATTATGAGTATGAAATGGATATTACGCCGGCAAGCCTCGCCGATCTGAATAATGAGTTTATCGTTGACCGAAAAGAAGGAACCGTTGGATTACCCAATGGAAATACGGCAACCACCAAATGGTATCAGTTTAGAATTCCACTCACCGAACCTACGAACTCTGTCGGCGGTATTACCGATTTCAGATCGATTCGTTTTGCGCGAATTTTTCTAAAGGAATTTTCTGAAACTACAGTGATTAGATTCGCGACTTTGGACCTGGTACGATCAGACTGGAGACGTTATCAGCTGGCCTTGGATGACGAACCGAACAATGATAATGATGCCACCGATTTCTCAGTAGGAATCATTGGGATACAGGAAAATGACGGTAGCTATGTTTCACCACCTGGAGTTGAACGTGAACAACTAAATAACAACAATACAATTGTAAGACAAAATGAGCAATCCCTGGTTGTGAATGCCTGCGCCCTTGAACCGGAAGATTCGAGAGCTGTATTTAAAAATATCAATGTTGATATGCGCCAGTTTAAAAAACTGAGAATGTTCATGCATGCCGAAGAAGGAGATACACCTGGACTGAATGATGGTGAAATGGTAGGGTTTATTAGAATGGGAAATGACTTTACTCAAAACTTCTATCAGATTGAGGTGCCGCTCACCGTTACTGTTGGTACGTCTACCGATCCGGCAACCGTTTGGCCTGAGACCAATGAAATCGATCTTCCGATAAATGCATTGGAACAAATAAAATCTTTGGGAATTAATGGTGGAACACTATCAAACGTCGACCCAACATTTTACGATGTTATCGATGGCGTATTAGATCCGAATCCTGTAGCCGAGTTTGCCCCACGACAGATTGGCCAACAACGAATTGCCATAAAGGGGAATCCAAATTTTGGAGATGTTCGTACCCTGATGGTTGGTGTAAAAAATGTAAGGCCAGACAATATGGATGTCTGCGGTGAGGTATGGTTCAACGAATTAAGACTATCCGATATGGATAATGAAGGCGGCTGGGCCGCTGTGGTGAGTATGGATTCTAATATTGCCGATTTCATGAATATTAGCGCTACTGGACGTCAAAGTACAACAGGTTTTGGAACTATAGAGCAAGGCCCGAATCAAAGAAGCCGTGAAGATGTAAAGCAGTATGATGTGGTAACCAATATCAATCTTGGGCAGTTGTTACCTGAAAAATGGGGCGTTCAAATTCCATTCAATTATGGACAGAGTGAGGAACTGATAACCCCTGAATACGATCAGCAATACAAGGATGTTAAACTACAAAACCGACTCGATGCTGCTCAAAGTAATGACGAGCGCAATACGATCTTAGAGCAATCAGAGGATTACACAAAACGGCAAAGCATTAACTTCATTGGGGTTCGAAAAACACGAACGGGAGATAAAAAACCACGCTTTTATGATGTTGAAAACCTAACCTTTAATTATTCTTATAATCAAATAGAGCATCGTGATTTCGAAATTGAGAATTCGCTCGACCAAAATGTTCGTGTTGGGGCTAATTATAGCTACAACTTTGATCCGATCAAGATCGAGCCATTTCAGAAGAACGATTCTCTTTTCCGAGGAAAATACTGGAAGATCTTAAAGGATTTTAACTTGAATTTATTACCTACAAGCTTTACATTAAACACTGATTATGTCAGGCAATTTAATAGTCAGAAGTTCAGGGAAATCGACCTTGGCGGAGGTAATATATCTATCGATGAATTGTTCCGACGCAATTATACATTCGATTTTCAGTATACCTTTAATTTCGATCTTACCGATAATCTAAACTTGAATTTTACGGCTGCAAATAATAATATCGTGAGAAATTATTTTGTTGATGACATCCTTAATGGCGAACAGGATCCGAATCTCGATATTTGGGATGGCTTTTTCGATGTTGGAGACCCCAATAGGCAATTCCAGCAATTAGGCCTTAATTATGAAATACCGTTGAACAAGATCCCAACCTTTAGTTTTATCAATGCGACTTATTCGTATACCGGAGACTTCCAATGGCAGAAAGGATCAGATCTATTCGGTAATTTACCCATTACCGATGATATCACTGGAGAAACGACCTTTTATGACCTTGGGAATACCATATCAAATGCCAATACGCATAACATCAATGCAACCCTGGACATGGGGAAATTATATCGCTATGTTGGATTGGTTAAGCAAACGGGTACCACAAGAGGTGCCGGAAACAAAGGAAACCTGCCGCGTGGCGGAGCACCGACTGCAGGCACGAATCCAAATCAGAATGAGGCGCCTAAGAAAACCAGTAAGGTCTTCAATACAATGGTTGATGTTTTGACCATGGTGAAGCGTGTTCAGTTTAATTATTCGGAAAATAACGGAACCTTTCTTCCGGGCTATTTGGAAACACCCGGATTTATTGGAACAACTAAACCAACCTTTGGATTTACTTTCGGAAGTCAGCGCGATATCAGGCAGGTGGCTGCCAGAAATGGATGGTTAACGGTTTACCAGGATTTCAATCAGCAGTATACCGAGGTTCATAATGATAATGTTGATTATTCGGTGAATGTAGAACCAATTGAAGATTTAAAAATAGATTTTAACGGTGGAAGAACATATTCTGAAAATCTAACTGAGAATTTCAATACCATTGATACCAATGGTGATGGTTTCAGCGATGTGTATAATAGCTTGATCCAAAACAGCTTTGGTAATTTTAATATATCAACGAATTTAATTCGAACCGCCTTTACGACTAGTGATGAGAACAGTTCGGTCGCTTTTGATGATTTCAGAGATAATCGACTCATAATTGCAAGACGATTAGCACAGCGGGCAGGCGTTGATTTTGGCAACCCAAATAACTTCGAAGATGGCGATGTCACCGGATTTCCTTTAGGATTTGGAAAAACAAATCAGGCGGTCTTGTTACCGGCCTTCCTTGCTGCCTATTCAGGAGCTAATGCCGATAAGATCAGTTTAAGGGCCTTCAGGGATTTCCCGATCCCAAGTTGGAATTTAAAATATACCGGCTTTATGAAAATGAAGTGGTTTAAGAAGCATTTCAAACGCTTTTCTTTGACCCATGGCTATAATTCATCATACACAATTAATCAATTCAGAACTAACCTCGACTACACGGCATTTGACCCTGACCTGGATTATACATCACAGAACACCGATGTTTTTGATCAATCCGGGAACTATAAAAATGAAACTCTGTACAGCAATATAAATTTGGTTGAACAATTCAGTCCGTTGGTCCGATTCGACATGGAAATGAAGAATTCCATGAAGATTTTGGCAGAGATCAAGAAGGACCGTCTCTTATCGATGAGTTTTGATAATAATTTATTGACCGAGATCCAGGGGAACGAATATATTTTGGGCTTAGGCTATAGAATTAAGGACGTGAAGATCAGATCAAAAATGGCAGGACCACGACAAATTATCACCAGTGATTTGAATATGAAGGCCGATATATCGGTACGGGATAATAAAACAATCATCAGATATCTCGATTTGGAAAACAATCAAATTACAGCCGGGCAAACCATATGGAGCCTGAGATATTCGGCCGATTATGCTTTTAGTAAAAATTTAACCGGTATCTTCTATTTTGATTATACATTTTCAGAATATGCCATTTCAACGGCCTTTCCTCAAACAACAATACGTTCTGGATTTACCCTGCGATATAATTTCGGAAACTAATTTAATAACAACCCTTATAAGTATTACATTATGAATATTCCATCAGATTTAAAATATACCAAAGACCATGAATGGGTAAAAATTGAAGATGATATAATAACGGTAGGTATTACTGATTTTGCGCAAGGTGAACTTGGTGATATTGTTTATGTGGAAGTTGAAACCGTAGATGAAACTCTTGAAGCTGAGGAAGTTTTTGGAACGGTTGAAGCAGTGAAAACAGTTTCGGACCTGTTCTTGCCTGTTTCAGGAGAGATCATTGAGTTCAATGAAACATTGGAAGAGGAACCTGAAAAAGTCAATACCGACCCTTATGGTGACGGCTGGATGATCAAGGTGAAATGCTCTGATGTTTCACAGCTCGAAGGCCTATTATCTGCTGATGATTACAAAGACATAATTGGTGCTTAACAAACTAAAATTACCCATAGCGATTGGGTATACTATTATACTGACCATACTAAGTTTAATGACTGTTCACAACATACCAAGTTTTGGAACAGATTATGACGACAAGTTTTACCATATTTTAGCCTATTTCTTATTGACATTAATCTGGTATGTAGCTGTAGAACAGACAGTGACCAAGAAAGGTATTTGGCAATTGGCCTTCTACTGTTGTGTCTTTGGTATAATTCTTGAAGCTCTACAAGGAAAGCTTACAGTTGACAGGGTAGGAGATTTACTTGATATAGTCGCCAATATTATTGGTGTTATTTTGGCTGCTATACTTGTCCTGAGAAGACGAAAGCGCTTAAGTTAAATATGTACAAACCCTTGCATTTTTACTAAATAAATGGTTATTTTACGAATCTTGAAAACTCAATAATTATGGAACCGAAGAAAAGTATTAAGGCTGATGTTAAAAGAAATAGTTCAATCTATTTTGCAGTTGGCTTAGCGATTATGATGGGTGTTGCCTATTCAGGCATCAATTACAAAACCTATGATAGGGATGCAATTGATATAGGGTCGTTGAATTTGGATGAGGAATTGGAAGAGGAAATTCCAATCACAGAGCAAATTCAAACACCTCCACCACCACCGCCACCACCTCCAGCGGCTCCTGAGGAGATCGAGATTGTTGAAGATGAAGAAGAAATTGAGGAAACTGTTATTGAGTCCTCTGAAACCGATCAGGAAGAAGAGATCATGGAAATTGAAGAGGTAGAGGTAGAAGAAGTGGAAGAAGATATTGAGGTTCCCTTTTCTGTAATTGAAAATGTTCCAATTTTCCCGGGCTGTGAGTCAGGAAACAATGCGGCCAAAAGAAAATGTATGTCTGAAAAGGTTGCGAAATTTGTAAATAAAAAGTTCAATACTGATCTGGCAGGTGATCTGGGACTTACTGGTAGACAACGAATTATTGTTGCTTTCAAGATCGATAAGTCTGGAAATATTACAAACGTTCGTGCCAGAGCACCACATCCAAAATTAGCTCAGGAGGCTGAACGCGTTGTGAAGTCACTTCCTAAAATGAAACCTGGAAAGCAAAGAGGTAAAGCGGTTATCGTTCCTTATTCGCTCCCAATTTTGTTTCAAGTTCAAGACTAATACACATTATCTAACATATCATAATCCCATTGCATAAGTAATGGGATTTTTTTTTGGCAGTCTTAAAACCGTTTCACTAAAAATAGTATCTTTCACCAAATAAAATTCAAGGCCGTCCATATGAAGAAATTCGTTTTATTGATATTTCTTTTTCTATTCCAAATCCTAGTCTTCTCCCAAGACCAATCTGAATACGAAAAACCACCGGTTTTTCCCGACTGTGAATCTCAAGCTTTCGAAAATTTAAGACGTTGTTTTAATGACCAGCTTTCCCAACTCATTTATAACAATTTCAAAGTACCACAGATTGTAGAAGATGAAAATTATGAAGGACAAATGGTGGTATTATTTGAAGTTGATGCTCAAGGTAATTTCGTGGTGCTCTATGTTGATGCTATTTATGATGAATTAAAAACTGCAGCGCGATTGGTGTTTGCTGAATTACCTAAAATAACACCAGCCACTTATAACGGTAAGTCTACTTATAAACAATATTCTTATATTATCAATATTCCGCTGACCGCACCTGGAGCGGATTCAGCAACTGAAGATGCTAAGACCGTGAATGCTATTTCGGAGATCGAACGCAATGCAAAAATGGAAATTGACAGCATCAATGCTTCCATAAAACCTTATGAAAACAAAGAATATAAAAGTCTATTAAATATTCCATTTTCACATCAAAACTATTCAAGATTTGATAGGGCAATGAACTTGGTTGGAAGCAACAGTCATTCAGCGTCTAAACCTTATTCTTATGAATCTGTAGCGCGATATTATGATTTGGACGCTGCCAATGAGGCGTTAAAAAAAGGAGGATCAAGTTGGGGAAGCCGTAAGTTGTTCAATGAACATTTAGTAAGCTTACAAAGCAAATCGTATTGGTTTACCATAGATCCAATCTTCGATCTCCAGGTTGGAAAGGACGGTGATGCCGACTTTAATTCAACCTTTAATAATACACGTGGAATATACATTCAGGGCGAACTTGGCAAAAAGTTAGGATTTTCGGCTTCCGTTTATGAAAGTCAGGGCCGATTTGCACAATATTTTAATCAGTATGCCGAAAGTTTAAAAGCCTTTGGTCCCGATCCAGCCATAATTCCGGGGCGCGGTATCGCCAAACGATTTAAGGATGACGCCTATGATTATCCGGTTGCAGAAGCATACTTGAGTTATTCCCCTGCCGATTTCATTAATATACAATTTGGCCATGGCAAGAATTTTATCGGGGATGGATACCGTTCATTGTTTGTAAGCGATGTTGCAAGCCCGTCACCTTTTTTTAAATTGAATACCAAATTTTGGAAGATCCAGTATACAAATACATGGACCTGGTTAAAGGATGTTCGGCCAGAGGTGACCGAGGATGGCGCATTTTTGTCGAAATATATGGCAAATCATTATTTGAGTTGGAATGTTTCCAAACGCCTGAATATTGGATTATTTGAATCGGTGATATGGTCAAATGCCAACGATCGTGGTTTCGATATCAATTATTTAAATCCGATCATTTTTTACAGGGCAATTGAATTTGAAACCGGGCAGGATGCCGGGAATGCTGTTGTAGGAGCATCTGCCAAGTATAAATGGAATGATAATGTAAATATCTATAGCCAATTTATTTTAGACGAGTTTTCAATAAACGACATTAAGGGCGGTGATAAAAGTTGGAAGAACAAATATGGATATCAAATTGGGTTTAAATACTACAATGCTTTTAAGCTGAAGAATTTAATGCTTCAGATGGAATATAACCGTGTACGTCCCTACACTTATTCTCACAATACCATTGTTCTTAATTACGCGCATAACAATCAATCGATGGCGCATCTTTGGGGTGCAAATTTTAGTGAGGCCATTATTGTTGGAAGGTATAATTACAAGCGCTGGTTTGCCGATGCTAAATTTGTATTTGGTAAACGCGGATTAGACTTTGATCCGGATACAGATATGATCGCTTATGGCGGTGATATTTTTACAAGTGAAAACGACAGGCCTTCAGACACGGGAATTACCGTAGGCCAGGGGAATACAACCAATGTGTTTCACGCCGAATTGCAAACGGGTTACCTCCTTAATCCAGCCACCAATCTAAAATTATTTGCCTATTTAAGTTACCGAAATTTCAATCCGGAAGCTGAAACCTTAATAAACTTCGATAATAGTACGGTTTGGTTCAGTTTGGGCTTAAGAACTGACCTATTCAACTGGTATTTCGACTTTTAGGAATTTTTTTCACAAGAAATTATTATCTTCGGGCTTTTATATTAAACGAACGACCATGAGAGTGATAGTTGCAGCCCTTTTCCTTTGTGTTTCTTTATTAACCTACGGACAACAAAAAGACATCGATTTTCAGATAGATGAGGCTGATAATTCGCTTTCAATTTTTTGTCTGAATAATTCCGATTCCCATCAGGAGGTTGTCTTGAGTATTTTAGATATTAAAGGACTAACCGGGTATACTAACCCGATTAAAAAAGTCCTTGCTCCACAAACGCGAACGCATTTTCTGGATATGACCTATGATATTGTCTATGAGTATAAGCTGTCATATACTAAAAAAGCGGTTCAATCGGAGGAAGAAATAATCGCTAAAGCAAGGAAGAAAGAATCCCTGTATCTGGATGACTTTAGCAAACTCAATGAAGGCATTGTTATTTTTGACGATATCGAATGTACGCGTTGCAGCTATGCAACGAATTATTTAATGGAAAAGAATATCGATTTTAAAATCGTCAATATTTCTGATAATAAAGAGAATTTAAAACTGATGTGGAAGACCATTAAAGAAAAAGGCCATAGCATGCATGTGAAAACTCCGGTTATTATGGTTAATGGGGAATTATCCCATAGCCATACCGATCTTCACAATTTTCTTGAAGGGCTGAAATGATTTACTTTTTTAAACTTTTATAGTAGGCTCTTCTTATTTTTTCTGAACTAATAAAATTCCAGCTATAGCCAAGATCATCATAGGCCTTGGTAATTTTGGTATTGGCTGCAACCTCTTCTTCCGTTTTTCCCTTTTCAATTTCAGAAAGTACTGCGATTCGTAGAGATTTCATCATCTCTAAAAAAGCCATGAATTCCGATTTATTTGAAACTCCACCATGACCGGGAATTATTTTCGTCTCGTCATCGATCAGTTTGAGGGAGCTTTCAACCGCGCTGATATAACCATCAACACTGCCACCTGATCCAATATCGATATACGGGTAACGACCATTAAAATAGGTGTCTCCTGTATGAAGGACATTGCTTTCTGTAAAAAAGATCACCGAATCGCCGTCGGTATGCGCATTCGATACATGAAAAACGGCAACCCGTTCACCATTCATGAAAAAATTAAGTTCATCATTATAAGTAATCACGGGAAGTGCTTCGGTTTCTCTTGCTGAACCATCTCGTTTAGGTGTTTCTTTAAGTCGCTTTCTCACATGGTCATGTGCAACTATGGTCACACCTTCCTTGCTCATGTTGGCATTACCTCCTGTATGATCACCATGCCAATGGGTATTGACCAGGAAATGGATAGGTCTATCACTCAAGTCTTTAATGGCTGTAATTATTTTTGCGCTTAATGGTGCAAACTGATCGTCAATAACGAAAACACCATCATCTCCTACTGATACGCCAATATTACCTCCGGCGCCTGTTAACATATAGACATGATCTGAGAGTTGGATCGTTTTAATTTCGACATCGGACCAATTTTGTCCAAAACATGACGATGTCATAATTACCATAAGGGCAGTGATAGATAATTTTAGAAATTTCATTGTAAATATTTTTTTGTATCGCTTAAAGGTAGTAATTCTTTTAAGTAATTTACTTCTTTGATACATTGCTCAAAACCTATTTTAGAAGTATCTTTGCCATCGCAACATTCAGCAGCAATATGTAAACAATGTCGAGTACTGTTAAGTCTTCATTTTCACTTTCACATACAGTTCAGGATTTCAAAGCAGTTACCAAAATGGGCTTGTCCTTAAGCGTTGTTTTTTCATCGCTTGCGGGTTATTTGCTTGGTGCTGAAACGGTTAATTTCACGACCTTGATTTTATTGGCATTTGGAGGATATTTTATGGTTGGGGCATCAAATGTATTTAACCAAATTATTGAACGTGATTATGATGCGTTGATGGAGCGCACTAAAGACCGGCCAATCCCAGCAGGGCGCATGACGGTCAGGACGGCTTTTATTCTAGCCAGTATTTTGACGCTTTTGGGTGTAGGTATCTTATATAGTATCAATCCAAAAACAGCCATGTTTGCTGCGATTTCTATTTTTCTTTATACGAGTGCGTATACGCCTTTAAAAACGATAACACCATTATCGGTTTTTGTCGGAGCCATTCCGGGAGCCATCCCTTTTATGTTGGGTTGGGTTGCAGCAACAAATGATTTTGGGATAGAACCGGGAACACTGTTCATGCTGCAATTTTTCTGGCAATTTCCACATTTTTGGGCCATAGGCTGGTTTTTACATGATGATTATCAAAAAGCCGGCTTTAATATGTTACCGACCGGGAAAAGAGATAAAGCAACGGCTGTTCAGGCCATTTTGTATACGGTTTGGACAATTATTGTTTCCATCATTCCGGTATTTGGTTTTACCGGAGAATTGAGACTTACAATTGTAGGAGCCGCAGCGGTGCTGATCGTTGGTTTGGTCATGCTTTATTATGCCGTTCAATTATTCAAGAAAATGTCAGTTATTGCAGCGAGGCAACTAATGCTGGCCAGTGTGCTTTACATCACTTTAGTTCAGATCATTTATGTTTTAGATAAGTTTATAAGATAATATGGATTTTACACAAGGGACCACAGAGGAAAAAACAATAAGGGCAAAACGAATGATGTTATGGTTCGGTATCATTTCCCTAATTATGTCATTTGCCGGCCTGACCAGTGCTTTTATTGTGAGCAGCACCAGAGAAGATTGGTTAGCCGATTTTCAATTGCCCGAAGCCTTTACCATCAGCACTATTGTTATTGTAATTAGCAGTGTTACGCTTTATCTTTCCGGGCATGCATTGAAAAAAGGAAACAGGAGCTTAACCAGTTTCTTTTTAGTTTTCACCTTTATTCTTGGAATTGTATTTATTTATTCCCAGTTCAAGGGGTTTGAGCAAATTGTGCAATCAGGGTATTACTTTACCGGTGAGAGCAGCAATATTACCATGTCATATATTTATATCATTGCAGTTGCCCATATTTTGCACGTTGTCGTTGGATTAATATGCTTGATTGTGGTAATTTATAATCATTTTAAACAAAAATATAAAGCAGGGAAAATGCTGGGCTTTGAACTGGCCTCAACCTTTTGGCATTTCGTTGATATTTTATGGCTTTACTTGTTTTTCTTTTTATATTTCTTTAGATAAATAATTTGATTATTTTTGTGCAATTCTAATATCAAATTTCTTTTATGGATACTACTGCAGTAAGTACTGGAACTGAAGGCAAAACCTGGGGTGGAGGAAATCAACCAATGAAAGCGAGCTATGGTAAAATGATGATGTGGTTTTTCATCGTTTCCGATGCTTTAACTTTTTCAGGATTTTTAGCAGCCTACGGATTTTCCCGATTTAAATATATAGACTCCTGGCCTATTGCAGATGAGGTGTTTACTCACGTTCCTTTTTTACACGGACAGGAATTGCCCATGATTTATGTGGCCTTTATGACCTTCATTCTTATTATGTCATCGGTTACAATGGTACTTGCTGTTGACGCCGGCCATCATATGAAGAAGAATAAAGTCATCATTTATCTGTTTCTTACCATTATTGGCGGTTTGATATTTGTGGGATCACAGGCCTGGGAATGGGCGACCTTCATAAAAGGAGATTACGGAGCCATTCAAACTAAAGGAGGTAACATATTGCAGTTTATAGATACCGATGGACATAGAGTGGCCCTGGGTGATTTTGTTGTAGCCGAGTCTAAGGATCGATCTCAGCATATGGAAACTAATGGCATCTGGTTTTTAGAGGAAGGGAGCTTGCCTTCGTATACCCTCGAGGAAGTTGTTAGCGGATTAGAATCGCATCCCAATGTATTGGTTCGGACGCAAAATATAATTGAAGGGGAAAAAGAAATTTTGTCAAGAGTTGAATCCCTTCGGCAGATCAAGGAAAATGGTGTAAGTGTAGTAGAAGGCGCAAACCTCAAAGTCAATGAATATGGGTCACCGCTATTTGCCGATTTCTTCTTTTTCATAACAGGATTTCATGGCTTCCACGTATTCTCGGGAGTTATATTCAATTTAATAATTTTCTTCAATGTCATTATTGGCACTTACGAACGAAGAAAATCATACGAGATGGTTGAAAAAGTTGGATTATACTGGCACTTCGTAGATTTGGTCTGGGTGTTTGTATTTACATTTTTCTATCTGGTTTAATATTAAAATAAAGTTTATAAAATGGCCGACGCACATAAATTAGAAATATTAAGAGGGTTAATTAAGTTCAAATCCAATGTCACCAAAATTTGGGGCGTATTGATTTTGCTTACCATTGTCACCGGAGTTGAGGTGGCTTTGGGGATATATAAACCTGAAAATCTTCTTGCACCTTTTCTGGGCATGAAATTGTTGAACTGGATATTCATCATCTTAACATTGGTCAAAGCCTATTACATCACCTGGGACTTCATGCACATGAGAGATGAAACAAAATGGCTGCGCCGTTTTGTGGTATGGACAGCTGTTTTCCTAATCTGTTATTTGCTATTTATCCTGTTGCAGGAAGGTGGCTATGTAGAAAGTGTTTACGCGACCGAATATGTTAAACGCGATTTTTAACAGTTAATAAAGATATTTGAAGGCGGTTTTTAAACCGTCTTTTTTATTTTTGCACTATGAGCATTTCAAGATATAAGAAACCGATCATATTAGGAATATTATTTTTTCTTCCGGTTACCTTTTTGCTGTTCTTATACCCATCAACACATAATTATCAGAGCCTGGATATTGTTTATGATAATGTTGAAGACATCAGCCCATTTTTAAATGACAAGGAAAAAGAATATGCCTTTCAAAACAATATTACAGTGCTTACATTTTTAGGCGAAAAACCCTATGAAAAAGCCATTCAAGCCTTGAATCTAAAAGAACTGATCTATGATAAGTTCAAGGGATTCAAACGCTTTCAAGTGATTGCCTTGGTTGCAAATGGCAGTGAAAATGAAGTGAAGTTACTTCTTAGGGAATTGTATCAATATGATGAGTTAAAATACTGGCATTTTGTTTATGGTGATGCCGATGAGATCCAATCGATCTACAACAGTTTGCTGAGTACATCAGCTCTGAGTCATGATCTCTCTACGGAAGAGGTATTTATCATTGATAAGGACCTTAAGCAGCGTGGCCGGATTGACGATAGGACAGAACCGGAAATTGAAAAGGATGCAAAGGTTTATGGTCTGTATTCATATAACTGTATTGAGGTAGCCGAGCTTAAAAACAAAATGAGTGAGGACATGCGAATCTTATTCACAGAATACAGACAAAAGCGAAAAGGAAATTATGACTCCTCCACACGACGAGAAGAAAATTTAAAAGGAGATGCAAAAAACTAACTATTCATATATAGGAATTGCCTTTATCATTTTGGTATTTGGTATTTGGGCGGTCCCAAAGATCGTTGATACATTTAGCAAACCAAACCTTGAAGTTATTGGTCAGGCCCCAGAGTTTAGTTTTATCAATCAGGATAGCGCCAGCATCTCAAATGCCACTTATGAGAACAAGGTCTATGTTGTTGAATTCTTTTTTACGACCTGTCCGAGTATTTGCCCCATTATGAACCGAAGAATGGTGGAGATTCAAAATGAGTTTTTTGGCAATCCAAATTTTGGAATTGCGTCCTTTACCATTACCCCCGATATTGACACACCGGAAGTCTTGAAAGCCTATGCCGAAAAATACAAGGTTTCACATCCTAATTGGCATTTCCTTACCGGAGATAAGTCGAAAATTCTAAAACTCTCAAATGAAGGCTTTAATTTATATGCCGATTCTACGGTCAATGAAGACGGCGATTTTTCGCATTCGGGCTTATTTGCCTTGATTGATAAAGAGGGCAATATCAGATCGCGTTATGACGAATTTGGAAATCCAATCATATATTACAGGGCACTGGATGAAGAAAATTCACCTAATCAAATTCCGGAGCTTAAAGAGGATATTGCGAAATTATTAAAGGAATAATGACTCAACAACAAACAGCTGAGGAAAAGAAATACAATAAATGGATCGTTGTCCTTTCGATCGTGATCCCATTGATTGTTGCCGCCTTATTCGGGATCAAAATCCCCAATGTTGAACCGCTCACTTTTCTTCCGCCAATATATGCCACAATCAATGGTTTGACAGCCATAATTTTGATAACGGCCTTCTGGGCAATAAAGAATAAGAGGACATTATTACATGAACGCCTAATGAAAACAGCAATCATATTTTCGGTGGTATTCTTGATGATGTATGTGGCTTATCACATGACAAGTGAGTCTACAAAATTTGGTGGAGAGGGCTTGATTAGAGGCGTTTATTTTTTTATTTTAATAACCCATATTATTCTTTCAATTATTGTCATTCCTTTTGTTCTGATTACCTATGTAAGAGCTATAACGAAGAATTTTGAAAGACATAAAAAAATTGCACGTATCACCTTTCCAATATGGCTCTATGTAGCTGTTTCAGGCGTATTGGTTTATGTATTAATTTCACCATATTATTGAACCTTTGAAAAAAACTATCGTCATATTAATAATACTAGTGCTTTTAAGTATCGCTGCGGAAGCGCAATGCGCGATGTGTCGGGCGGTTTTAGAGAGCGGTGAAAGTCAAGAGGTCGCCAAAAGCGTCAACAGCGGGATAAAATATCTCATGATTTTTCCGTATTTGTTAGTTGGCGGACTGGCATTTTTCATCTACCGCAAATATCGAAAGTAATCGTATTTTAACATTTAATTAAAAGTATCTTTGTAACAAAATAGGACCTTTGCAGTCTTATATGTATCATTTCACATATTTAGGCAATCTAAATAACACTAACTATGCTTAAAATCAGCCAACTACACAAGTCCTATCCAATAGGCGATTCCAGTCTACATGTATTGAAAGGCATAGATCTTGAAGTTAATGAAGGAGAAATGGTGGCTATAATGGGCTCATCGGGTTCAGGAAAATCCACACTGCTTAATATCATTGGAATATTAGACGATTATGATGAAGGTGACTATACCTTGGACGGCGTCGTTATTAAAGACCTTACTGAAAAGAAAGCCGCTATTTATAGAAATAAATTTTTAGGATTTATTTTTCAATCTTTTAATCTTATCAATTACAAGAACGCCTTAGAGAATGTAGCCCTGCCTCTGTATTATCAAGGGATGAAGCGAAAAGAGCGTCAGGAAAAAGCAAAGTATCACTTAGAAAAAGTAGGGCTTTTAGATTGGGCACACCATTTGCCAAATGAATTGTCAGGTGGTCAAAAGCAGCGTGTGGCTATTGCAAGAGCCTTAGCCGCCGATCCCAAATTACTGATGGCCGACGAACCTACAGGAGCCTTAGATACCACAACATCTTATGATATTATGGAATTTCTTCAGCAGTTAAATGATGAAGGAAAAACCCTATTGATCGTAACTCATGAAGAAGATATTGCTGCTATGTGTAAACGAGTAGTGCGACTTCGAGATGGTGTGATTATGGAAGATAAAATTGTAGAACAAGTTAGAGCAGCAACAGTCAATGTTTGATTTAGACCTCTGGAGGGAAATATTTCAAAGTATCAATAAGAACAGGACCAGGAGTATTCTTGCCGGTTTAACTGTGGCATTCGCAATTCTATTATTCACTATCCTGTTCGGCATAGCAAACGGCTTAAAAAACACCTTTAAAGAAGCCTTTGTCGATGATGCCATCAATTCTATTTTTATTCGTTCAGGGCGAACTTCAAAGGCCCACAAAGGAATGCAGGCCGGACGAGCAATTCAGTTTAAAAACGAAGATTTTGATTATGTAAAGGAGGAATATGGCGAAGGGATAGAATACATCACTGCACGTATTTATTTAAACGTGAATGCCAGTTTTAGAAACGAGAATAATAGTTATAATGTCAGAGCAGTTCATCCTGATCATAAATATCTCGAAAACACCATTATAAAAGAAGGGCGTTATATCAATCAGAATGACCTTAAGAACAAAACTAAAGTAGCCGTAATAGGCAGACTAGTGGAAGAAGACCTATATCTCAAAACCAAAGCACTAGGGAAATACATAAACTTAAACGGAATACAATATAAAATTGTTGGAGTGTTTACCGATGATGGCGGAGATAATGAGGAGCGTTTGATCTATATCCCGGTAACAACTTCCCAATTGCTCTACGGAAATAATGACTATATAGACCAGATCAATCTGACCTATGATATGGAAATGGATTTTGATCAGGCGATAGATTTTGGTAACAAACTCGAAAAGGACCTAAAGGAACGCTTTATTGTTGCAAAAAATGATCAGCGTGCCGTAAGGGTTTCCAATATGGCCGAAGCCAATAAAGGCGTTACACAATTCAACGCTGTTTTGGGGATCATCATATTTATTATTGGATTAGGGACATTGATCGCCGGTATTGTCGGGATCAGCAACATCATGATCTTTATTGTTAAAGAACGGACGAAGGAGATTGGGATCAGAAAAGCCTTAGGGGCTTCACCACGATCCATTGTTTCAATTATTTTAATAGAAGCGATTTTAATTACAGCCTTTACAGGATATTTAGGCCTTCTTTTAGGTGTTGGTATTCTTGAATGGGCTACACCTGTTTTAGAAGAAAATTTCATAACAAATCCCGGAATAAGCATTTCACTGGTTATTTCAGCAACCGTATTGCTCATCGCAGCAGGTTCATTGGCTGGATATCTTCCGGCGAAACGCGCTTCAAAAATTAAACCCATTGTAGCACTTAGACAAGATTGATATGATGAAATTTTTATTCGATAGAGATACATGGCAGGAAGTCTGGGATAGTATGACCAAAAATAAGGTCAGGACCGTCATCACAATGGTTGGTGTATGGTGGGGCATACTGTTGCTTATCGGGCTTCTTGGAGCAGCCCGGGGCATGGAGAATTCGTTTAACAGGTCCTTTAGTAATTTCGCTACCAATAGCGTCTTTATTTGGGGTCAGAGTACGAGTATGCCATTTAAAGGGTTTCAGGAAGGTAAACGCGTTGTATTAAAGCTCAGTGATGCCAAACGCATTGAAGAAAATGTAGAAGGTATCGAGTTTGTAGTACCGAGAAATCAAAGTCAGGGATTCGTTGTTCGTGGCATGCTTTCAGGGACTTACAATATCGCGGGCGATTATCCACTGCTGGATGTGGTGCAGAAGAAGAAGATGAAAAAGGGGCGATTCATCAATCAAAATGACATCGACCGAAAGCGAAAAGTAGTTGCCATTTCAGAAGATATATATAAGCAATTATTCGAAAAAGATGAAGAACCTATCGGTGAACTGATTCGAATTAATAATATGAATTTCCAGGTGATTGGCATTTTCGAAGTGAGCAATTTTGGAGGGCCTCAATCAGAAATGCACATTCCATTTACAACCTTTCAACAGATCTATAATCAAGGCGATAAAATTGGCTGGATGATGATCACAGGTAAACCGGAATATGACATAAAACAAATTGAAGAGGATGCCAAACTCATATTAAAAAACCTGAATAAAATACATCCGCAGGACAAACGTGCCTTTGGCAGTTTTAATCTTGGCGAGATGTTCGGCCGTGTCACCGGATTTTTAGTGGGCATGCAATTTTTGACCTGGTTTGTAGGCATTGCAACCCTCATTGCAGGGGTGTTCGCTATTGGTGCTATTTTGCTGATTACAGTAAAAGAACGAACCAAAGAAATAGGGGTACGTCGTGCTTTAGGTGCGACGCCTTTCGAAATCAAAAGACAAATCGTGGTTGAGGCGGTATTTTTAACCTTGATCGCAGGCTTATTTGGCATAATAACAGGAGGATGGATTCTCATTGCCTTAGATAATGCCTTTGGGCAGGGTGATGATGCGCAAATTGTCAATGCCTCCGTTTCTATTGCCATCGTTTTTCTGGCCTTGATCATCCTTGTAATTTTAGGAACACTCATAGGATTGATTCCGGCCTTTAAAGCCACAAGCGTTAAACCAATAGATGCGTTAAGAGACGAATAATAAAACTAATCAATAAATTAAAATGCGTAAAAAAACAGTTAGAATAATAATAGGAATTGTATTACTGGTATTGCTGGTGATGGTGTTAAAATATTTTAAAGATGCCAATTCTGAAGAAATAGTGGATTATGATGTTGAGGAGCCTTTCTACACCAATATTGACACAAAAACAGTGGCCACCGGAAAATTGAATCCTGAGGAGGAGATCGAACTGAAACCACAAATATCAGGTATAGTCGATGTGATCATGGTAGAAGAGGGCGATATGGTTAAAAAAGGCGATCTCATAGCTAAAATCAGGGTGGTTCCTAACGAACAGGCTTTGGTAAGTGCGAATAGTAGAATCAATACCGCGCGCTTGTCTTATGATAATGCCAAGATCATTTATGACCGAAACAAGGTTCTTTTTGATAAAGGGGTCATTTCAAAGCAAGATTTTGAAAACAATGAACTGGCACTCAACCAGGCTAGAGAGTCTTTGTCTCAGGCCCAAAATGATTATCAGATTATCAGACGTGGATCTGTTTCGGGGGGAACGGGAGCCAACACAAATATAATTGCTCAAATTTCTGGGACAATATTGGAGATCCCGGTACGGGAAGGTGATCAGGTAATTGAAAGTAATAATTTTAATGCCGGAACAACCATTGCCACCATCGCAGACATGAGCAAGATGATCTTTGAAGGCAAGGTCGATGAATCAGAAGTTGGAAAATTGGAAGAAGGAAAAGAGATCAAAGTTATCCTGGGAGCCATCAATGAAAAGGAATTCCCGGCGAAACTCACCTTTGTTGCACCAAAAGGTGTTGAAGAAAGCGGTGCAGTTCAGTTTACAATTAAAGCCGATGTTAACGTAGAACCTTCTACAAATATTAGGGCGGGCTATAGCGCGAATGCCGAAATTGAAATTGAAAGCAAAGACAGTACACTCGTCATACGAGAAGCCCTTGTGCAATTTGACAGGCTTACTGAACAGGCTTTTGTTGAGGTTCAAAATGAAAACAACGAGTTCGAGAAAAAAGATGTCGAATTAGGAATTTCTGATGGGATTAATGTAGAAGTAGTTTCCGGAGTTAAAGAAGGCGATAAGATCAAAATTTGGAATAAAGCTTCAGATGAGGATGATGACGACAATAATTAATAATTTAATTAAGACTGTGAGCATGAAGAATTATTTAGTATTAATTACCCTTCTCGTAAGCGTTTCTGTTTTCTCTCAGAAGAAATGGACATTGCAAGAGTGTGTTACACATGCATTAGAAAATAACATCACTGTTAAACAAGGAGAAAATACCTTGCTATCTATTGACCAGGATGTTATTGCAGCCAAAGGCAATTTTTATCCAAATTTAAGTGCAAATGTAAATCAGGGATTAAGTATTGGTAATGTTGAATTATTTCAAGGGGAATTTGCTGATCGGACTGCCAATACGACCAGAATTGGGCTGAATGTAAATCAAACCATATTTAATGGCTTTCGAAATACATCGGTTTACAAGCAATCAAAGATAAATCGGCAAGCTAATGAGCTCGAGCTCAATCGCATTCGTGATGATATTTCATTGAATGTAGCCAATGCGTATTTAAATATTTTATTTAATCTTGAGAATTTGGAAATTGCCGAAGCACAATATAATTTTTCAGTGCAGAATCTGGAACAGGTCAAGGGGCTTGTTGATGCCGGTGTTCAACCAAGAGCCAATATTTTTGACGCGGAAGCGACCTTGGCAAATGATGAACAAAGCCTAACTATTGCCGATAATAATTACAGGCTGTCCATTTTAAGTTTGTCACAGCTGTTACAAGTGCCATACGAAGGTTTTGATGTGGAGGTCATTGAAGTAGATACACCCTCTGAAGCGTTGTTGTATGATGATGTTGCACCAATTCTTAATTATGCCATGGAAAACAGAAATGAGATCAAAGCCGCTGAAAAAAATATTGAAAGTTCTCAGTTAGGAACTGAGATTTCTAAAAGCGGATTTTATCCAACGGTCACATTTGGTTACGGATTTGGATCTAATGTGTTTTTCTCGAATTTGGTTAATGATGAAGATGCTTTTTTCGAGCAATTGAATAATCAAAAATCACATTCATTCAATGTTAATGTGAGCATCCCGATATTTTCACGATTTTTTAATAAAACCAATGTTGCTAAATCTTTGATCTTCGAAGAGAATAGCAAACTGAATTTAGAGCAAGCCAAACTAAACCTTGAATCTGTTATTCAGCGTGCTTTTACAGATGCTCAGGCGGCTTTCAAGACCTATTTAGCAGCACAAAAATCTTTGGCGGCTCAAGAATTGGCTTTTGATAATTCTCAAGAACGCTATAACATCGGAGCAATGAATGCATTTGATCTGGAGCAGGCACGATTCAGATTGATCAATGCGCAATCATCATTGGTCAATGCAAAATATGACTTTGTGTTTAAAACAAAAGTATTAGATTTCTATCAGGGTAAACAAATCATTTTAGATTAGATTGGCATATATTCTAAACATAGAAACTTCAACAACAAATTGCTCAGTCTCTCTTTCAAATCAAGGAGAGACTTTGTTTTTAAAGGAAGATAATGATCTCAATTATTCTCATGCTGAACGACTGCATCCGTTTATTGCTGAGATATTAGAAGAAGCTGAATTGAAACCAGGTGATTTGAATGCAATAGCTGTTAGTAAGGGACCTGGTTCATATACTGGTCTTCGAATAGGTGTATCGGCGGCCAAAGGCCTGTGCTTTGCACTTGACAAACCTTTAATTGCGATACCATCCTTGGAGATTCTGGCGCATCAAATAACTGCAGATGAAGGGGTTATCATCCCCTTACTTGATGCAAGGCGCATGGAGGTCTTTTCGGCAATTTATAAAAGCTCATTCAAATTGAAACGAAAAACGAAAGCCGAGATCATTGAAGAGTCATCCTTTGAATCTTATCTTAATGTGGGTCCGGTTTATTTTATAGGGAATGGTGTTTCGAAAACCAAAGAGACCATCCATCATCCAAACGCGATTTTTACTGAAGACAAATTGCCTTCGGCTAGAGAGATGAGTGCAATTGCATTTAAAAAATTCAGAAATAAGAAATTCGAAGACGTCGCCTATTTCGAGCCTTATTACCTTAAAGATTTTATCGCGATAAAGCCGAAACCAAAGTTTTGACTACAGCTTATAGATAGTCGTTAACGATCAAGAACTCTGTTATTTTTTTCTGATGATCCTTGCTGCGGCCATAGCCCAATTCTATGGTATGAATTTTTCCATCAAGGAAGGTATTGATATTTGTGGTCGACTTAAGATCACTTTTGATCGTGACTTTTGCAACTTGTTTTCCCGAAACCGTGAAGAATTGATAGTCATTAAGACTACTCTGTCTAAAATATCCTATTCTCTTCTTGTCCTGAAAAAGTTCGCGATTCATAACCTCTACTTCGGCTTCAACATCTCTTAATACACGCCCTTTTTCGATTCCAACCTGGGCATCAGCATTTGCCAGTATCTCTTTATGACGATCTAATTTTTCAGCAATATTTTCATGGTATTTCTTATAAAAAACCGCCACATTTTCCGTATTGACCGTAGTGCCATTCATAATTTTGGTATCGATCAGTTTTTTGGTCAACACTTTCGCAAAACTTTTTAATGAACTGTTTTCCATTTCAGTCACCAGTTCACTATCCATGAATTTAACCTCATAATAGCCACTGGCATTTGCAGTGTAATCCTCAGGATAAGTATTGAATTTTGCAAATACAACTTCTTCTCCTTCAAGGGTGGAGAGGGTATGATTTTTTACAACAAATCCATCGCTTTCCAGTAATGCAAAGGGTTTCTTGTCAACCATAATCGTATTATTCTTAATTTTTATTTTTTGGGCATGTATGGAGCTCATGCACATGCATAATGCAAGTAGAAAAAAGTTTTTTTTCATAATTTGTTTTGATGAAGGCCAAATATACTGTGATTATCTATATAATAAAAATGATCACCAAGGCCAAAATGGCGGGAACACTTTGAACATAGAACAGCCGTATTTTTTTGGTGGAATAGGCGCCATAAATACCGGCGATTGCCACACAGCTTAAAAAGAAGATAGCAGCATGTACATCGTTTAGTATCAAACTATAGATCAATCCTGCAGCTAAGAAACCATTATAAAGGCCTTGATTGGCTGCCAGGACTTTAGTGTCTTCAGCGAATGCCTTCGATTTTAATCCAAAAGTCTTTATCCCTTTTGGTTTAGTCCATAAAAACATCTCCAGAACCAGGAAATAGAAGTGTTCCATGGCGATAAATCCTATCAATATTTTTGAAAGTAATTCCATGTTAATCAGCGATCAATTTAACAGCCTCATCGACTTCCGAAACCGGAAGTTTACAGGCTTTTTTCACACAGACATAAATAAGAGTACGATCTTCAACATAACGATTTTTTAGAAGTGGCAGATCATTTTCTGTGGAACTGCCTATAATTAATTTATTGGGCAGGTAATGGCTGTTAAGTTCTTTGATCTTTTGATCTACTTCCTCACCAACAATGGCAACCTCGTAATAATTATCAGCATAGTTTAGCATAAGGTCCAGCCAATTTGAAAAACTTGAAGGATATTCCGAAATCGTTGGTTTCACATTGTTGAGCATGGTAATTGACGTCTTATGATAGGCATCATTGTCATAATAATGCGACAATTTCAATAAATTTTTAGCCATGATCGAATTGCTTGCAGGGATGACATTGTCTCTGTATTCCATACTGCGGGTTACCAGTGAACTGTCTTCATCTGAAGTAAAAAAGAACATTTTGGTCTTATCATCGAAAAAATGATCAAAGGCATAATTTGTTAGATTTCGTGCGTTTTCCAACCATTTCTGATCTAGAGTATTTTCATATATATTTAAAAACGCCTGAATCGTTGCAGCATAATCTTCCAGGTATCCATTAATACTGCTTTTCCCGTTTTTAAAATTATGATCAAGTCCGCCATCAGGGCGAAGTTGTTTGTTTAAAATAAAGTTGGCATTTTTTAAGGCAACCTGAAGATAGTTCGCATTACCAAATACACGATAGGCATCACAGTAGCCATTGATCATTAGGGCATTCCAGGAAGTCAGAACTTTGTCATCCAATCGAGGGCGGGAACGTTTTTCACGGACTTCTAGAAGTTGAGATTTAAATGTTGATAATTTATCTTCAAGCTTATCGGTCGAGAGTTTGAACTTTTCCATGATCTCGGCATCACTTTCATCTCTTATCAGCACATAATTTCCTTTTTCCCAAAGGCCATAGTTATTGATGTTATAGTAATCGCTAAAAAGATCAAAGTCTTCCTTCAATAAAGATTGAAGCTCGTCTTTGGTCCATACATAATAGGCTCCTTCCTCCAATTCACCTTCAGGAGTGTTACTATCAGCATCCAATGACGAGAAAAAGGTGCCGTCTTCATCGGTTAATTCCCGATTGACAAATGCAAGAGTTTCTTTAACGACACGCTCATATAAAGGATTTTTAGTGATTAAATAGGCGTCACTGTATAAACTTACCAGCTGAGCGTTGTCATATAACATCTTTTCAAAATGGGGAACATGCCATTTCGCATCGACTGAATATCTCGAAAATCCGCCTCCAATGTGATCATAAACCCCACCATAAGCGATTTTTGTTAGTGTTAAGTTAACGTATTCCTGTAGTTTTTCATCATTATTTTGATAGGCCTGACGCAATAAAAAATGCAGGTTATTGGGCATCATAAATTTCGGTGCTCGATTCATTCCTCCCATGGAGTTATCGAACCCTTTGGACCATTGATTGACGGCCTCTTCAATGAAGTTAATTTCGAAGGTGGGCTCATCAGAATTTAACTGAACCACATCTATGGTCTTTATGCCTTCTTCAAGTTTTCCGGCATACTCATACAGCTTATCGGGCTGATCAGCATAAACTTTAGTGATCTGTTCCAGGGCACTGATCCATTGTTCTTTTCTGAAATATGTGCCTCCCCAAACCGGTCGACCATCCGGAAGAGCAATCACATTCAAGGGCCATCCACCGCTGCCCGTCATCAATTGGACCGCATTCATATACACCTGATCGACATCAGGTCGCTCCTCACGGTCTACTTTAATATTTATGAAATTCTTGTTCATGACCTGTGCAACAAGTGAATCTTCGAAGCTTTCATGCTCCATAACATGACACCAGTGACAGGCGGCATATCCAATGCTTATGAGAATGAGTTTATTGCTGTCCTTTGCTTCCTTAAGGGTAGTATCGTTCCAGGGTTTCCAGTTGACCGGATTATGAGCATGCTGAAGCAAATACGGACTGGTTTCGTTGATAAGGTCGTTGGTGTATTTATGAGTCATTTGTTCAGAGGTTTGACGCTTACAGGATAGTAGTGTAATTGTCAGAATTAAAAAAGTGGCAATCGTTTTAAACATGGTATCCAAAAGTACGAAATTGATATAAAAAAAGCGTCCTATCCAAATGATATGAAAGAACGCTTAAATTTAAAATATGCCTTAAATTACTTTACTTCGAAAGTTAATTTTAAGTTGACTCTAAATTCTTTGACTTCGCCGTCATTGACGACTGCACTTTGATCTTGCACATAAACAGAGCGAATGTTTTTCACTGTTTTAGAAGCTTCTTCCACTGCTTTTTTTGTAGCATCTTCCCAACTTTTATCTGAATTCGATAAAACCTCTATAACTTTTAATATGGCCATAGCTTTTTTGTTTTTAAGGTTAATAAATAATTGAATTACAAATATAGGGATTAAGCCATAATTTACCCGTTAATTGCTTCCACAGTTTCGACTTTATCTTTGAGCATTTCCTTAAGCATATTTTCAATGCCATTTTTTAGGGTAAAGGTTGATGATGGGCAGCCACTGCAGGCACCTTGCAAGATCACCTTTACATTTTTTGTTTCAGGATCATAGGACTCAAATTGAATGTTTCCACCATCGCTTGCGACTGCCGGTTTCACATATTCCTCCAAGATATTGACAATCTCTTTTGAAATATCATCGAGCTTATCGAATTCGGCATCAAGTTGAACTGTTGTTTTTTGAAGCTGCTCAGAGGCATCTTCAAGGATCACCTCCTTATCATTTTCAAGAAATGTCTTAATAAATTCCCGAACTTCCATGGTAATATCGTTCCATTCGGCCACTTCATATTTTGTTACCGAAACATAATTCTCATCGATGAACACCGATTTCACAAATGGAAAATGAAAGAGCTCAGTTGCCAAAGGAGAGATTTTTGCCTCATCAATTGATGTAAATTCAAACAGACTAGTAACGAGCTTTTTGTTGGATACAAATTTTAATACAGCCGGATTAGGCGTGCTTTCAGCATAGACCGTCACCGGTACTTTTTTGGAGTCCTCCTCATTAACCACATTAGCACCTGAATTAAGATAGGCAGCGATCTGTTCGGCAACTTCATCCTGAACAGCTGTCCATTCAACAATATCAAAACGTTCAATCGCAATGAAGTTCCCCGATATATACACCTTCTTTACAAAAGGCAGGTAAAACAATTGCTGGGCCAAGGGGGAATTTGTTGCCTGGTCTATATTTTCATATTCAAAACTATTGTATCGCGTTATAACGCTGTTAACCTCAAATTTGATAATTTTTGGATTATTGGTATTCTGTATTGAAACTGTATAATTTGACATCATATCTAATTTCTGCAAAAATAGTAAAAGAAATGACCACTTATGTATATATTTGAGTTTACAATTTAAAAAATTGTTGTGAGAAAAATATTACTATTACTATCCCTCATAGGAAGCTATGCTTCAATGTTTTCTCAAAATCTAATGGTAGATCAAACGACCTATACCGTAGAGGAGTTGATCACTGATGTGCTTATTGATAGTCCTTGTGCCAATGTTTCAAATATTACTTTTAGTACCGGGACCAATTTTGGGTCCAGCAACGGAATTGGTTTCTTTGAAGAACCCACAGGCCTTTTTCCTTTTGCTGAAGGAATAGTTCTGGCTGCGGGTGATGCTAATATGTGCGAAGGTCCTAATACCGGATTGGCCGATTTAAGTACAGGAGGTACGGGTTGGCCGGGTGATCCTGAACTGCTGGCTTTGATCCAACCGTATGATCCTTTGGCGAATATTACTTATAATGCTTCTATAATCGAATTTGATTTTGTTCCACTGGCTTCCGAAGTAACCTTCCGCTTTGCCATGGCCTCAGAAGAGTACGGAACGCCTTCTTTTGAATGTGATTTTTCAGACATATTTGCCTTTTTACTGACAGATCAAGGTGGTACGACAACCAATTTAGCGGTCTTGCCAGACACCAATATTCCCATATTAGTGACCACTGTACATCCCGATAATGGTGCACCATGTGGTGCCGCTAATCCACAGTATTTCTCACAATATACTGCAATTGGTGGCCCTCCAATAAGACAAAATGGATATACGCGATCATTTACAGCATTGGCACAAGTGAACCCGGGTGAATCGTATCATATTAAACTTGCAATTGCAGATGCCAGAGATGCTTTATTTGATTCTGCCGTTTTTCTTGAAGCCGGTAGCTTTAGTTTAGACCTGGACCTTGGTGATGATATGTTGGTAGCTTCGGGTAATGCAGAATGTGATGGTGATACAGTGACTTTAAATACAGGCTCACCAACCGCTGACCATATTTGGTATGTGGATGGTGTTGAGATCGTCGGTGAGACGGGTTCAACTTTAGACGTTACAGTTCCGGGTGAGTATAGTGTGGATGTTGAATTTTCTGCCGGATGCCAAACTTCAGATACTATTATTATTGAATTTGTTACGAATCCTGTAGCAAATCCAGCTTTGGACTTGTTTGAATGTAGCGCCGGACCTACGGCAGAATTTGACCTTACGGAAAATGACCTCGATATATTGGGGGCTCAAAACCCAGCCGATTATGCGGTATCTTATTTTGAATCTCAGGCTGATGCCGATGCTGCGAATAACCCGCTAACCAGCCCATATACGAATTTAAGTAGCCCTCAAACTATTTATGCTAGAATTGAGAGTACAAATAATGGCGATTGCTATGACACGACCACTTTTGAAATTGAGGTAGGCGACGTAGTGTTTAATGACCCGATCTCTGACCTTATTCTTTGTGATGACAACTCAAATGATGGGATTGCGTCCTTTCTATTGACCGATAGAGACACTGAGGTTGCCACAAGCGCAGGATACGCTGTCACTGATGTAACCATATCTTATCACGAAACCCAGGCCGATGCCGATGCAGCAATAAATCCATTGGCAAGCCCATATAACAATACATCAAATCCGCAAACCATTTACGCCCTTCTTATTGATAATGGCAATCCGTTGTGTTTTGAAACTATCGAATTGAATTTGGCGGTCAATCCCCTTCCTGAAGTTCTGAATATTACACTCGAACAATGTGATGAAGATGGTGTTCCGGATGGCTTAACTGAATATAATTTGACTGAAATTGAAACCGATATACTAGTGAGTGGTGATACAAGTGGTTTAACTCTAAGCTATCATTTGTCCCAGGCCGATGCCGACGCAAATGTCAATGCGCAAAACCCGTCTCCATTCAATAATACAGCGAATCCACAAATTATCTATGTGAGGGTAGAAGATGATATAACGGGCTGCTATAACGTTGCAGAAGTAACCCTTGATGTTACCGCCACCGATGTTGGTGATGTCACTTTGGAAGCCTGTGATGATGATTATGATGGCTTTACCGAATTTACTTTAAGTGATGCCGATGCCATCATATTGGCAACGCTTCCTCCAGGCTTGACTGTGGCCTACTACGAAACAGCAAATGATGCACAACTCGAGATCAATCAACTACCAAACAATTATACAAATGTTATTGCGAGCCTTCAAACCATTTTTATAAGGGTGGAAGATGCCAATAATTGCTATGGTATTGCAACAATGGATCTCATCGTGAATCCATTACCACAAAATAATTCGGTTGCAAACACCGAATTTTGCAGTGATGATCCTGATTCAGCGAGTATTGACCTTACTACCTTTGACGCAGAAGTTTTGGGCGGACAGCTTGCAGCCGATTTTACCATTAGCTATTATGATTCGCAGGCTGACGCCGATGCTGATATAAATGCATTAATTAGTCCGTATACAAATACATCGAATCCACAGATCATATATGTAAGAATTGAGAATAATGTGACTGGCTGTTTTATTACGTCCATCAATTTCGAACTAAGCGTCAATCCTAATCCCACACTTTTAACACCCACCCCCTTAGAGGTCTGTGATGATGCGGTTATTGACGGTTTTACGAGTATCGATCTGAATTTAAAGAATGATGAGATCAGTGGCGGTGATCCTAATTATGCGGTGACCTATTACCTGACCCAGGCCG
>JABDLA010000027.1 GCA_013001965.1 Flavobacteriaceae bacterium
GCCACGCCCAAAATTTGGACACCCCTAGTAGTAATACAGCTTCAGGGAATACCGGAAGTTTATGGTTATATGATTTTGATAACCTTACAGGAATGGTCAATAACCCTTTAAATCTGCAGAACAATACGCAAACTTATGGGGTAGACTTTTCTGCCGATTCAAAAAAATTGTATGCCCCTAACGGGAATGTTGTTTCTCAATTTGATCTTGAAGCTGCTAATATCCCGGCATCACAAGTGGTTGTCTTTCAGCAGACCGGTGGATTTATTGCAGCGGTACAGTTGGCCCCAGATGGAAAGATCTATTTGTGCAATACCATTTCGAGTACTTTTTTAGATGTGATCAATGATCCGGAAGAATTAGGGCTTGCCTGCAATTATACGCCATCAGGAATCGCTCTTTCACCCGGAGCAAATGCCAATCTTGGGCTACCGCCCTTTATTCAGTCCTTTTTAATTGCTAAGATAGAAGCCCAATTTTTCTGCTTTGGAGATGAAACAGAATTCTCAATTGACAGCTCCGAATCCTTTATCAGTATTTTATGGGATTTTGGTGATACAAATACCTCAACCCTCGATAGCCCAACGCACATTTATAGTGCACCCGGGACCTATACCGTTACAGCGACTTTAACCACTGCAGATGAAATAAAAACCTTCAGCAAGGAAATTACGATTTATGAGACGCCTTTGGCCAACCTGCCAAGTGATATTACCGCCTGCGACGACAACAACGACGGTTTTTTTAGTTTTGATTTTTCCACAACTACCGATGCTGAAGTGCTGGGCGCTCAAAATCCGAACCTGTTCCGATTAAAATATTTTGAAACATCAGATGATGCCCTTAATAATGAGAATGAATTGATCATGCCGTATCTGACGACAGCTAATCCACAGGAGATCTTTGTACGGATTGAAAATGTAAATTCGGCTGAATGTTTTGATACAACCTCATTCTTAGTCACTGTTTATGATACACCAACCGCCAATACAGTTTCCGACGTTGAAGTATGTGACGACGCCCTGGACGGTGATGCTATGAACGGACTGGTTTCATATGACCTTACAGAAATTGATCCCATTGTATTAGGCAATCAGGATCCCGGTTCCTTTACGATTAGCTATCATAATTCAGAAGCGGATGCTGATGCCAATGTCAATGCCCTCGCATCACCCTATACAAATAGTTCACCAAATCTTGAACAGCTTTTCGTAAGAATTGAAAACAATCTCAATGCCGATTGCTATGATACAACCACCTTTAGTTTGGTCGTTCATAATATCCCTGAGGCCTTTGATACAAACTTATTTCAGTGTGATGAAGATGGTATTCCGGAAGGGTTCACCTTATTTAATTTAACAGAAGCATTTGAGGTTCTTACTGGTGGCGTAGCCAACCGTTCAGCGAAGTATTTCCTTTCCCTAATTGATGCACAAAATACCACCAATGAGATCGCCGGTAATTCCTATAGCAATATTGCAAATCCGCAGATCATATACGTTCAGGTTATTGATGATCTGACAGGTTGTTTTAATATTGCCGAATTGACCTTAGAAGTTAGTGCGACGAACGCTAATGATGCTGAACTCTTTGAATGTGATGATGATGGTGAGGAAGACGGATTTCATGTTTTTGACCTTTCCGAAGCAACAGCTACAGTATTAAATGGTTTACCCGCCAATGTCACACTCAATTATTACGAAATCTATGAGGATGCCCTTTTAGAGCAAAATCCATTAGGGATTTCCTTCACAAATACGATCGCCTATAATCAAACCATTTTTGTACGTGTTGAAAACGATAATGCATGTTATGGCATTAATGAAGTCCATCTTACTGTTTATGAATTGCCAAATATTGAAACCGAAGAAGAACTTCTGTATTGCCTGAATTTTTTCCCCGAACTAATCACCCTTACAGGTGGCGTCATCAATGATTCACCAAACAATTATTTGTACAATTGGTCTACTGGGGAAACTACTACTGAGATCCAGGTGAATTCCCCAGGCATCTATACAGTTACAGTGACCAATACCGATGGTTGTTCAAAGGTTCGGACAATAACAGTATTACCATCAAATATTGCAACAATTGTATCTATTGATGTCGTCGACGCTACATCAAATAATACTTTGACCGTGAATGTTAGCGGTGAAGGTGATTATGAATATGCCCTGGATGATATTAACGGACCTTATCAGGACAGCAACTTTTTTGAAAATGTAGCGCCGGGAATTCATACCGTTTATGTACGGGATAAAAATGACTGTGGTATTGTTGACCAGATGGTTTCAGTGATTGGCTTTCCAAAATTTTTCACTCCAAATGGGGATTCCTATAACGATACCTGGCAGGTTTATGGCATTAATAATGATTTTCAAGCCAATAGCTTGATCTATATTTTTAATCGCTATGGCAAGCTGATCGTTAAATTGGATCCAAGAGGTCCCGGATGGGATGGAACTCTTAACGGATATGCCTTGCCATCAAGTGATTACTGGTTCCATGTAACACTTCAGGATGGCCGCGTTTTTACAAGTCATTTTAGTTTAAAACGTTAACTTAGTTACTAATAACCATAGTCTTGAGCCTTTAATGAATACCAAACTGTCCTTAGTTTTTGGTCTTTTATGCCTTCCCCTATTATGTATAGGTCAAGATATAACACTCTTTGAGCAATTTAATGGCCGTTATGATTATACAGCCATAGGAAACACATTAAACAGCTTCGAAAATAATCTGGATGGAAGTTTCTGTGAGATCCTTCCAATGTCTGAGGCTGAACTTAATTTAGATCCAACTCAAAATATCATTGCCGCCTATTTATATTGGGCCGGATCAGGTGAGGCAGATACCGAAGTCAATCTAAATGGAGTTTCGATCAGTTCTGAAATTAATTATAATGTTCCTTTTGGCTCGTTGGTTTACTTTTCTTGTTATAGTGATATCACTGACCTGATCATTTCACAAGGCAATGGTACCTATACCTTATCAGAATTAGATATATCAAATGCACTTATTACAAATCCGGGGTATTGTAATAACCGGACCAATTTTGCCGGTTGGAGCATTTACGTGATTTATGAAGATGAATCTTTGCCTTTAAACCAGGTGAGTTTATTTCAGGGATTAGAAATTATAAATACCAACGTGACTGAAATAACTATTGAATTAAATAACATCAATGTTTTGGACAATCAGGGTGCTAAAATTGGCTTTTTAGCCTGGGAAGGTGATGATGCTCTTAATTTTGGAGAATCATTATCTATTAATGACAATATTCTCTCCAATCCACCTTTAAATTTAAGTGACAATGCATTTAACGGTACAAACACCTTTACCAATTCGAGCGATTTCTATAATGTCGATTTAGATGTTTACGATATTCAGGATAATATAGCCATTGGTGACACCTCGGCAACCATTAAATTAACAACAGGGGATTTTGACGAAACTGGCGTATTTCGTGCCGATCTCATCATCATCAATAATATCATTACTGTATTAAATAGTCAGTTGCCGGATGCGACCATTTCTGTAGATGAGGCCATAGTTTCATGCAATTCAAACGAGATTGATCTTAACTATACCGTATTTAATTTGAACAGTACTGAAATTTTACCGGCTAATACACCAATCGCTTTTTATATCAATAACAACCTTGTTGCCCAAAGTATCACCTTAAACGATATCCCAATTGGTGGTTTTGAACCGAATTCATTAATAATCACCATTGAAGAGTCCATAGGCACTGATTTTGATCTGGTCCTCGTGGTTGATGATAATGGGACGGGAATGGGTATTGTTAATGAAACCAATGAAACAAATAACCAAACATCGGTAAGTATTTCACTCTTAAATTCGGAGCCGATAATTAATTTACCCAATCTGTTGAGCTGCGATCTTGGATTTAATAGCGCCAATTTCGATTTGAGTGCACAATTGAGCTTAATTGATGCAAGTTTCGACAGTTCAACAGCGACATATTATAACAATTTTGAAGATGCCTTGATTCTTCAGAATGAGATCATCAATCCTACCAATTATACAAATACAACCAATCCGCAGACTGTTTATATAAGGATTGAACATTTCCCCTGTTATCAATTATTCGACTTCAATATTGAAGTCGAAAATTGCCCACCTTTCGTACCTCAGGGATTTTCTCCAAATAGTGACGGCTATAATGACTGGTTCAATATACAGGGGCTTTACGATATATTTGAAGATCATGAGCTCCTTATTTTTAATCGCTATGGCACTCTTATTTTCAAGGGTAATAACAACTTAAAATGGTATGGAATTTCAAATCGCGGACTCAATAGCAAAGGTTCTCTTGTACCTGTTGGCACTTACTTCTATGTCCTTCATTTAAACGATCCAAATTTCAATTCACTTACAGGTTGGGTGTATTTGAACTATTAAATGTTAAAAAATAAGGGTTTTCATCGAGTATTTTTGGTATTTCATCGATTTTTGAGCATTTTTCAGTCTTAAAGCCCAGATCTAATCCATTGATACTAAAAAATGAACTCACGATTCACGCTACTTGTTATGAATAAAAGATTCAGTGTCCCTTTTTATTTGGCATTTATCTTATGCTCCATTTTGTCATTCGGACAAAAAATAACTGTAGACAATTCGTTATCACCTCAGCAGCTTATCGAAAATCACCTGGTAGAAGGCTGTGTAGAAGTTTCTAATATCAGTTCAACAATTAATGGCTCCGTAAACGGCTTCTCAAGTTATGGGTATTTTGAACGCGATATTTCAAATTTTCCATTTGAAAATGGGATAATGCTATCCACAGGAAATGCCGCTTCCGGAGGTAATACAACAAATGACAATATTTTAAATGATGGTGAGCTTAGTTGGGGAACAGATCCTGACCTTGAAGCAGCACTTGGGATAACTAACACTTATAACGCCACGACTATTGAATTCGATTTTACCTCCATCTCAAATCTCATTCAATTCAATTATATACTGGCTTCGGAAGAATATTTTGGAAACTTTCCGTGTGAATATTCCGATGGTTTTGCCTTTTTGATTCGTCCTGCAGGATCGACAGGCCCTTACTCCAATATTGCATTGATTCCCGGAACTTCAATTCCCGTAAATACAAACACCATCCACGATGAAATCGTTGGATTCTGTCTGGCGGAGAATGAACAATATTTCGATGGCTACAATCTGGGGGATACAAATTATAATGGCCGAACAACGGTCTTAACTGCAACAGCAAGCATACAACCAAATGTGGCTTATCATATAAAACTGGTGATCGCCGACCAGACCGATGAAAATTATGATTCGGCTGTTTTTATACAGGGGAACAGCTTTATTCCTACAGTTGATCTTGGACCCGACGTAACAACTTGTGCGGAAGATTATACCCTCGATGGTGACATCCAAAATCCTTTGGCCTCATATGCCTGGTACCAAAATGGAAATTTAATGGCCGGGGAAACCAGTACGAGTTTAACAGTTACTAATTCGGGCACCTATCAGGTTCAGGTTACCATCCCTTTAAACGGTGAGAATTGTATTATTGAAGACAGCGTCGACATTACATTAAGCTCAGTTCAAACGGCGGATCCGCTTTCTGATTATGAAGTATGTGATGATCCCAGTAACGATGGCATTGAGACCTTTGATCTATCAATTAAGGATTCTGAGGCGCTTGCAGCAGTTCCACCATCTAACTATAATATCTCTTATCATTTGAGCAGTTCAGATGCGCAAAATGATATCAATCCAATAACCACTCCAATTCAAAATACATCGAATCCACAAACCATTTATGTGCGCATCGAAGATATCGATAATGGATGCCTTGCATTTACAACTTTCAATCTCATTGTAAATCCATTACCGGCTATAATACTACCAACTGTGACACAATATTGTGACGATGAAGTTGCCGATGGTTCAACAACGATCGACTTCACCGAACTGGACGACGAAATAACACAGGGGAATTCAAACCTTATTGTAACCTATCATTATTCCCAAGTTGATGCCGATACTGGTGATAATCCTATTCCATCACCTTACGTCAATACCAATACTGTGGAAACCATTTACATCAGAGTTATCGATCCAAATACGAATTGTGTTAGCACAAACTCCTTTACGCTTGAAGTTTTTGATCGGCCAGTCGTTGATAGCGCCTCTTTACACGCAATAAATTCTTGTGAGCTCGATGCCGATGGTTTTGACACCTTTGATCTCACAGAGATCATCCCCGATGTTCTTGATGGTTTAACCGATGTTACCGTCACCTTTCATGAATCCTCAGACGATGCCGAAGATGGAATTAATGCCATAGCCGACGAAACCAATTATGAAAATATCGTTGAAAGTGTTCAAACCATTTACATTCGTATTGAAAGTGATATCACCGGTTGTTATACCGTAGTTCCACTTGAATTACATACTAACTTATTGATCACCGGAACTAATATCGGTAATTATTCGCAGTGCGATGATAGTAGTGGAGATGGAATCGCCGATTTCGATTTGCAAAATGTTGCCGAATTTATCATCAATGATCTGGAGAATCTTACCATCACCTTTTATGAAACTGAAGATGATTTGATGAATGATGTGAATCCCATCGATCAATCGGTACCTTATGAAGTCACCTCAAGCCCGCATACTTTGTACATAAAAATAGAATCGCCGGCTTGTGAACATGATGCACAAGTCTCGCTCATATTAAGTCCCCCTATTTCCATTATCCCTCCGGATCCAATCGACTATTGTGATACTGATTCTGATGGATTTACCTCCATTGAAATGGCCGAGCTCGATCCATATATCCTACAAGGCGTGAACGATGTTATTCTAAATTATTATTTGAATCTGGCAGATGCGCAAAACGAGGAAAATGCCCTGCCTCCTTTCTATACTAATACCTCAAATCCACAGTTATTTTATGCCAGAGTTGATGGGGTGAATACCAATTGTTTTGAAATCGTAGAATTTGAAGTCAATATAAATGCTGCGCCTGTAGTCAATCAAGCCGATGATATCGTCATTTGTGATGATGATCAGGATGGCTTATTTATTATCGATTTGACGGAATCAATTCCTCAAATTGTCTCAGATACCAACGATTTAACCATTTCATTCCATACCGATAGTGATGAGGCTGAGACCGGGATTAATGCCATTGCGAATCCGTCATCATTCAATGCGACAACGCAAACAATTTATACACGGGTTGAAAGTGATATAACCAGCTGTTTTGCAATATCTGAAATTAACGTGATCGTCAATACGCAACCCGAATTTGTAGCCATTTCCAATTTTCAGCAATGCGAAACCGATGGAAATCAAATAGCTGATTTTCTGTTTAATGAAAAGGACGATGAAATTTTAAATGGTCAGAGCGGTAAAGAAGCCCTTTATTTTGAATCAGAGGCCGATGCCAACAATCGCGTAAATATCATTGATAAAAATGCAATCTATAACAATCTTAGTAGTCCGCAAACCATCTATGTTCGGGTTGAAAATAGTTCAGATCCCGATTGCTATGGTGTGTCCTCCTTTATCATTGAAGTTGGATCCATTCCAATTTTTAATGCGCCGACTAATATTATTGTCTGTGATGACATTAGTAATGACGGTATTGACACCTTCGATCTAACCACAAAAATTGATGAGATCTCTCAGGGAAGCCCTGAAACACTAGACATAAGTTTCCACCTAAGCTTTGATGATGCCGAAAATGAGATCAATGACATCGCACTGACGTATACCAATATTGAAAACCCGCAACAGATTTATGTGCGTATAGAAAACGGCACCTATTGCCATGCCATCGCTGAATTCGGACTAAATATAGTTCAGGTGCCAACGGTTAACTTACCTTCAGCCTTAGAAACATGTGATGATGATTATGACGGTATCTCCACCTTTGATCTAACGGTTTCCGAGTTTGAAATTCTGGATGTCCGGGATGATGATATAGTCGTGAGTTATTTCGAAACTGAGGTCGAGCTCGAAGCTGATACAAATGCCATATTAAATCCTGACAGTTATAATAACATTTCAAATCCTCAAACGGTTTATGTAAAAGTTTTAAATACAATTTCTGAATGCTATGCAGTTATTCCATTGGACCTTGTTGTCAATTTACCCCCTGAGGTGAATGCAATTCCACAAATTGAGATCTGTGAGAATGATGCCGCAGTATTCAATTTAAGTGATGCAACAGAGATTCTATTAGATGAAGCAACAGATATATCAATTTCATACTATCTTACCATGGCCGATGCCACAACTGAGCAAAATCCATTAGGAACAACTTATACGTACAGTTCAAGTAGTGATACGCTTTTTATAAGAGCAAATGATACTATTACCAACTGTTTCCGAATTCAATCATTCGATCTCATTGTCAACGAAAACCCTGTTGCCAACAGACCTCCTGATCTCGAGGAATGTGATGATGATTCTGATTTTGAATTGATAGTTGAATTATCACAACAGGATACTGCAGTAATTGGTGCACAAGATCCATCTGAACATACCGTAAGTTATTATGAATTGGCTTCCGATGCTGAAAACGGAACTAACCCAATTGATAATACAATGTATAATGCATTTGACGGACAAGAGATCTTCGTGCGTTTAGAAAACAACAATACAGGCTGTTTTGATACAACCTCATTTTTTATAATCATCAACCGCAAACCGGAGGTTACTATTGATGATCAGGTGATCTGTTTAGATAATTTACCGCTTACGGTTGTCGCAGGAGAATTGGTTGCCGGTGATTCTTATCTATGGTCTACAGGAGAAACAAGTTCAGAAATTGATATCGATCAAATAGGAGATTATTCTGTGACTGTTACATCTGTTGATGGTTGCGAAACGACAACGGCTTTCAATGTATCTGAATCTGAATCGGCGACAATCGAAATTACGGAGACCGTAGATTTCTCCGATCCGAATAATATAACGATCACCATAAGCGGTATCGGGAACTATCTTTATATTCTGGATGACGGTGAGCCTCAGGAATCCAATGTGTTTGAAAATGTAACCTTGGGCTATCATACAGTTACGGTTATCGACCTCAATGGTTGTGGTTCGGTAACAACAGAAGTATTGGTTATAGATGCACCAAAATTCATGACCCCAAATAGTGATGGGTATTTTGATACCTGGCATATTGTTGGTGTTGAAACCTTGCCGGGAACAACCATCAATATTTTTGACCGTTATGGAAAGCAATTGGCCTATCTTACCTCCTCTTCCGATGGATGGAATGGAACTTATAATGGTGTCATGATGCCTGCCAGTGACTACTGGTTTGTAGCAAATGTGGTACAAGGGGATAAACAGTTTCAGGTTAAGGGTCATTTTGCAATTAGACGATAAATATTGTGTAATTTTGCAAAATGCGATTTAAACTTGAATCTGAATTTAATCCTACGGGAGATCAACCTGAAGCTATAAAGGAACTTTCTGATGGCTTAAAATCTGAAGAAAAATACCAGACCTTACTTGGTGTAACGGGATCGGGGAAAACTTTTACGGTGGCCAACGTCATTGAGGAAGTTCAACGGCCGACTTTGGTGCTGGCCCATAATAAAACATTGGCCGCTCAGCTTTATTCAGAATTCAAACAGTTCTTCCCGAATAATGCCGTTGAATATTTTGTATCCTATTACGATTATTATCAGCCAGAAGCATATATTCCTGTAACAGGCACTTATATTGAAAAGGACCTTTCCATAAATGAAGAGATCGAGAAATTACGCTTGAGCACGACCTCGTCTTTGCTATCAGGACGTCGGGATGTTCTTGTTGTCGCTTCAGTCTCCTGTTTATACGGTATTGGAAATCCGGTTGAATTTCAGAAGAATGTGATCACTTTAGAACAGGGTCAAATCATTTCAAGAACCAAATTATTACATCGTCTGGTTCAAAGCTTATATTCGAGAACGGAAGCAGAATTCAAGCATGGTACTTTTCGAATTAAGGGAGATACGGTTGATGTTTTTCCAAGTTATGCCGATAATGCCTATCGCATTCATTTTTTTGGAGATGAAATCGAAGCTATTGAAGCCTTCGACAACAACACGAACAAGGTCATCGAAAATTATGATCGTCTGAACATCTATCCGGCTAATATATTTGTGACCTCCCCTGATATCCTTCAAAATGCGATCAAATTGATCCAGGATGATCTGGTGAAGCAGCATGATTACTTTAAGGAAATAGGCAAGCATTTGGAAGCCAAACGGCTTAAAGAGCGTACAGAATTCGATCTGGAAATGATTCGGGAGTTAGGATATTGTTCAGGAATTGAAAATTATTCGAGATACCTGGACGGCCGTGAAGCCGGTACGCGTCCGTTTTGTTTACTTGATTATTTCCCGGATGACTTTTTAATGATCGTTGATGAAAGTCATGTCACGATTTCCCAGGTGCATGCCATGTATGGAGGCGACAGAAGCAGGAAGGAAAACCTTGTTGAATATGGATTCCGTTTACCAGCGGCCATGGACAACAGGCCACTCAAGTTTGAAGAATTTGAGGCCTTGCAAAATCAGGTCATTTTTGTGAGTGCAACTCCAGCCGACTATGAATTGCAAAAAACGGATGGCGTTTATGTTGAACAGGTCATTCGGCCAACAGGCCTATTGGATCCGGAAATAGAAGTGCGGCCAAGCCTAAATCAGATCGATGATCTTATAGAAGAAATACAACTACGGGTGGATAAAGATGAGCGAACGCTTGTGACCACTTTAACGAAACGTATGGCTGAAGAATTAACGAAATATCTGACCAGGATACAGGTCCGTTGCCGTTATATCCATAGTGACGTTGATACATTGGAACGCGTTGAGATCATGCAAGATCTAAGAAAAGGGTTATTTGATGTGTTGGTAGGTGTTAATTTATTGAGAGAAGGTCTCGATTTGCCTGAAGTGTCTTTGGTTGCGATTTTAGATGCTGATAAGGAAGGCTTTTTACGATCGGCGCGATCCTTAACACAAACTGTTGGTCGTGCTGCCAGGAATTTGAATGGAAAAGCCATCATGTATGCCGATAAGATTACGAACAGCATGCAAAAGACGATTGATGAGACCAATTACAGACGAGAAAAACAAATTGCTTATAATACGAAACATAACATCACACCAAAGGCCCTAAATAAAAGCCTCGACAATGCGCTTACACGGAATTCAGTGAGCACCTATTACTACGAACAAGAGGTTAGAAAAGCGGCAGAAGCTGAAAGTGAATATTTAACCAAACCGGAATTGGAAAAGAAAATTCGTTTAAAACGGAAACAAATGGAAGAGGCTGCTAAAGCCCTCGATTTTATGGAAGCCGCAAAATTACGTGATGATATAAAAACTTACCAGTCAAAACTGGAAGCGCTAAAAGTTTAATTGTATTGAACTTTAAATATATCGATTAAGAAGTCGGGTGGTATAATTTTATTTGGAAAGCTTTCCATGAGTTCCAAAACTCTATTAATAGATTCATGACTTAATCCCATTCTTAAACCGAAGTTATGAAGCTTGACAAGTTCTCTTACTGTCATTTCACTACTCACATTCATCAGCAATACCAAGCGATGAAACTGCACGATGCGTTCGCTATGAGATTTTAGATGTACGTGGGTTACTGGATTATCTAATAAGTACTCGAAATCTTCTCTAGTTATTTCCAATTGTTTGGCAACTCCTAATAAAAAGTTATATTCGATTTCTTTAAGACTATTATCGATGCGGGCAAAAGCTATCATTTCTGAGAGTAAGCTTAATTTTTCTGCTCGGTTAATCATAACGAAGGGATTAATTAATTACAAATTAAAATTAGCAAATAAGATTTTATAATAATCAGGTGTAATAGGTCGCTTATCGAAAAAAAAAAGGGATTTCATCGGTAATTTCTTACTTTCATGTCCTATAATTCCATAACTATTTGATATTTAGATAGTTATATATTTATCGGTAAAAATCAAATTATTCCGTAAGTCGCAATAAATAAAGGCTTCGAGCGTTTCTGCACGATTCAGTGCATTGCATAAAAAAACTCCTAAGATGACTTAGGAGTTTCAGACTAATTCAATAAGGATGTTAATCAAGTTCTGTCTCTAGTTTGACAGGAACCATGAATGTTTTCTCACTACTGATGAATGCAACTGGTAATTCATTGTAATTAAGTCTTGACTTAATATAGTTTTCTACAGTTTTATCTTCTGAATCGACTGATAATACAACGATCTCATTGTTCTTGTTGATTGTTAAAGTTACCTTAGCTATCATATCATGATCAACTAAAAAACTTGGGTTCTTTAATAATTTTTCAACTTGCTGAGTAATTACGTTTGATTCGGCGTTCGAGGATGGAGTCGCCTCGTTAGGATCGGTGTTCGCAGTTAACACACTGCTAAAAGCGATTGCTACAACTAGCAATAGTGATTTGATTGTTTTCATAATTGTTCGATTTAAATTGATTGTTACATAAAGGACGATAAAAACAATACAACTGTTACACAAGGAATTGTGAATTAACTATTGTTTAACTTTAATTAATACATCATTAACACAATGATTGTCAATAGGATTCGAATCCATAAAAAAAGAGCCGTGACAAATCACGGCTCTTAAATGATTGAAGTATTTTATTTTATGACAGGACGGCTTGCACTTTGTCGGCCGCCTCCTGGAAGAGCACAGCACTTTGCACATCAAGTCCTGAACTATCGATAAGTTCTTTTGCAATATCGGCATTGGTTCCTTGTAGCCTTACAATAATTGGAACATTAATCGCATCTCCCATATTTTTATAGGCATCGACGACACCCTGTGCAACACGATCACATCTTACTATACCACCAAAGATATTGATAAGAATTGCTTTTACATTCGGGTCCTTAAGAATGATCCTGAATGCCGCCTCTACTCTTGCAGCATCTGCCGTACCACCTACATCCAGAAAATTTGCAGGTGCACCACCGGCTTGTTTGATGAGATCCATAGTCGCCATAGCTAACCCGGCACCATTAACCATACAGCCAACATTGCCATCAAGGTCAACATAATTTAGGCCAACCTCTTTGGCTTCAACCTCAATAGGATTTTCCTCCCTGATATCTCTTAAATTTACGTAGTCTTTATGGCGAAACAAGGCACTGTCATCGATTGTCACCTTAGCATCAACTGCCATTATTTTGTTATCACTGGTCTTCAAGACCGGATTGATCTCAAATAGTGATGCATCAGATTTAACATAAGCCGTGTATAAGGACATAACAAATCTTACCATTTCCTTGAATGCCAATCCTGATAATCCCAGATTAAAAGCAACTCGTCTGGCTTGAAATGGTAGTAATCCGACTGATGGGTCTACTTCTTCTTTAAATATTAAATGAGGGGTTTCTTCGGCCACGGTTTCAATATCCATCCCGCCTTCGGTAGAATACATGATCATATTTCTGCCACTGGCACGATTAAGCAGAACAGACATATAATATTCATCCGGTTCATTCTCGCCGGGATAATACACATCTTCAGCGATTAAAACCTGATGCACTTTTTTTCCTTCGGCTGAAGTCTGAGGTGTGATCAAGTTCATCCCAATGATCTGCCCGCTCAATTCTTCAACCTCTTTAAGGTTTTTAGCAAGTTTAACTCCTCCACCTTTACCACGTCCACCGGCATGAACCTGAGCTTTAATAACATGCCAACTCGTTCCGGTCTCAGTAGTGAGTTGTTTGGCGGCTGCAACAGCATCCAGGGGACTCTGGGCAACAATACCGCGCTGAATACGCACTCCAAAACTGCTCAATATTTCTTTTCCTTGATATTCGTGTAAATTCATAAAATGAGAAAGTTAATTTTTGCTTTGCAAATGTAATCAACCTTCATCTTTAAACCAATATTTTTATATGAGATTAGAATAGCGGCAAAAAAATCAGCGATAGAATCTCTTTTCCTAATTGAAAAGTTTATAGTTTTACAACTCGATAAATCAGTGAATAAGTGATGACTTTAAAAAATCTTCAATCCATTGCCCTTGAGTATGGCTGTCCGGTTTATGTTTATGACGCCCATAAAATTCAGGATCAATACAACCGATTAAAAAATGCATTTCATGAAGTTTCTTCTGTAAAAATAAATTATGCGGTTAAAGCCTTATCCAATATTTCGGTCTTAAAGTTTTTTAAAACCCTTGGATCAGGACTGGATACGGTGTCTATTCAGGAGGTTAAATTGGGATTGGAAGCCGGTTTTAGCCCTAAAGACATCATTTATACCCCAAATGGCGTCGCGATTGAAGAAATTGAAGCTGTAGCACAATTAGGTGTTCAAATCAATATCGATAATTTGTCGATCCTTGAGCAATTTGGAACTCGCCATCCTGATGTTCCAGTCTGTATAAGGATCAACCCTCATGTAATGGCAGGTGGCAATACGAATATTTCTGTTGGCCATATCGATAGTAAATTTGGGATCTCGATCCATCAAATTCCCCTTCTACTTAGAATTGTTGACAACACCAAAATGACCATCAACGGTATTCATATGCATACCGGAAGTGATATCCTCGATATTGATGTATTTATATATGCAAGTGAGATTCTGTTTGAAACTGCCAAACATTTTAGTGATTTGGATTTCATAGATTTCGGATCCGGATTTAAGGTGCCATATAAAGAAGGGGATATTGAGACTAATATTGAAGAGTTGGGCGAAAAGTTAAGTTCTCGTTTTCATAAGTTTTGTGAAAATTATGGACGGGAGATCACACTGGCCTTTGAACCGGGAAAATTTTTAGTGAGTGAGGCGGGATTTTTTTTAACCAAAGTGAATGCCATTAAACAAACCACTTCAACTGTATTCGCACAAATAGATTCTGGTTTTAATCACTTTATCCGGCCAATGTTATATGGTGCCCGGCATCATATTGAAAATATTTCGAATCCTGACGGGAAAGAAAGATTCTATTCTGTTGTAGGCTACATTTGCGAGACCGATACCTTTGCCAATAATAGACGAATAGCTGAAATTAATGAAGGGGACATCCTGGCATTTCATAATGCCGGTGCCTATTGTTTTACGATGTCAAGTAATTATAACTCGCGCTATCGTCCTGCTGAAGTGCTTTGGTACAATGACAAAGCCCATTTAATTAGAAAGCGGGAATCGTTTAATGATCTTGTTAACAATCAAATTCTTATTGATTTATATGCTTCTGGCTGATTGATTGAACTACGATCATTATCCCGGGCTTTTTTTATCTTTATCTAAAATCAACCGCATATGCGACTCGCACTGCTGCTCATATTCCTGTTGCTTCTTGGATGTGAAGCGGATGGACCAATTTTAGATCCATTAGAAATGGCTCTCCAATCTGAAGCTGTCTAATTCCAGAGGGTCATTAACAATCTCGATGTTCATGAAGTGCAGATTAAACTATCAACGATCTCAACCATAAACGACTCTATCATATTTGATGATTATGAATTTCAACTTAACGATAGTATTTACTTTTATCCCGCCAGTACTGTAAAGTGGCCGGTTTCCATTATCGCTATTAAGAAATTAAATGATGACGGTCAATATGACCTTGATACGCCATTTTTTGTTGAAGGAGATTCGACTTATACGAGTTTCCGTCATGAAATCCGCGACATTTTTGCTGTGAGCAATAATGAATCCTATAACCGTCTCTTTGAATTTTTGGGGAAGGATTATATCAATTTTTATTTGGCCGAAAAAGACATGCAGCCCCTAAGTATTTTTCATCGGCTTTCAACATCTGATGCCGATGAACTTACCACTCGGCCGTTTATATTTATAGAAGGGGACTCAACCCTGGTGTCAACAGAACCCATTATTAACGCACCGATTGTACCTCTCCAGATTAAAAACTTACTAAAGGGTAAAGGCTATTTTGAGGCCGATGAACTCGTGATGGAGCCAAAAGATTTTTCTGAAAAAAATTATCTCCCGATCTCCACCTTGCATGAAATGATGAAACGTCTCATGTTCCCTCAAAACTATTCAATTGACCAGCGTTTTGATCTTTCGGAAACGGATCGGAAATTTATTATTGATGCCATGGCATTGCTGCCAAAAGACATGGGTTATGACGACCCTGATTATTATGACAGTTATGGAAAGTTTTTCATTTTTGGAGATACAAAAGACCCCATGCCTTCTCATATTAAAATTCATAATAAGGTAGGATATGCCTATGGGTATCTCACCGATTGTGCCTTTATCCATGATACAAAGAGAAATATTCAATTTATTTTAACCGCTACAATACATGTCAATGAAAACGGTATTTTTAATGACGACATCTATGAATATGACAGCATAGGCATTCCGTTTTTGGCCCAATTAGGTCGTGAGATCCATACGCACCTAAAATCGCAATGACAACATCTAATGAATAAATGTTCTTGATGAATTTGTAGATGTTATGGAATTAGTGTAATTTTTCTATCGAATAATGATAACCCATCAACATGGCTAAAGAGTTTAAAATCAACCCAAATATTCAGGAAGCCGAAACACTTCCTGCGGAATTTTATCGCAGTGCTGAAATTTTTGATGCTATAAAAGAAAAAGTATTCTTAAAAACCTGGCAATGGGTAGGCGATGAAAATTTAGTTCCGTTTACTGAAACTGT
>JABDLA010000078.1 GCA_013001965.1 Flavobacteriaceae bacterium
ATTGGTTGTACTCCGGAAACCGTTTCAATGGTTTTATTTATACCATATAACTTTTGCGCCACTTCAACCTGCTCTTGAACATGTTTATCATAGGCTCTATTGTTCTCAGCGATCTCTGAGAGATAGCGTGTACGTGCCGGTGGAATGACAAAAATTTTCTCACTCATTTCTCGTGAGATCTCGAAGCTCGACTTCAAATCGGCCTTGGTTTTCTCATCGATCTTGCCCATAATGGCCTTGTACAGGGTATTCATGCCGGGATCATTGAATTGTGAAGCGATAGTCCCAAATACAGGCAGATCTTCCTGAGGTGTATCCCAAAGTTGGTGATTTCGCATGTATTGTTTTTTCACATCACGAAGCGCATCTTTTGCACCGCGCTTATCAAATTTGTTGATGGCCACCAAATCGGCGAAATCGAGCATATCAATTTTCTCCAATTGTGTTGCTGCCCCGAACTCAGGTGTCATGACATACAATGAAATATCGGAATGCTCTAAAATCTCGGTATCGCTCTGGCCTATCCCTGAGGTTTCAAGAATAATGAGGTCAAATTCTGCCGCTTTTAATACCTCTACCGCTTCATTGACATATTTTGATAATGCCAGATTGGATTGTCGCGTTGCCAGGCTTCGCATATACACCCTCGGGTTGTTGATGGCATTCATTCGAATGCGATCGCCTAAAAGTGCTCCTCCTGTTTTTCGTTTTGAAGGATCAACCGATACAATCCCTATTGTTTTTTCAGGGAAATCGATCAAAAATCGTCTTACAAGCTCATCGACCAATGATGATTTTCCGGCACCTCCGGTTCCGGTTATTCCCAGTACAGGAGTTATGGAGTTTTTATTTTTTTTATGAATGGTTTTTAAAGTGTCTTTCGCCACTTCAGGGAAATTCTCGGCAGCGGAAATGACTCTCGCAATGGCTTTCGGATTCTTATCTGATAATAATTTGTCTTCACCATTCAAGGATTGTCCAATGGCAAAATCGGATTGTTTCACAAGGTCATTGATCATGCCTTGTAAACCCATTTCCCGGCCATCATCGGGTGAATAGATGCGTGTTATACCATAATCCATCAAATCTTTGATCTCTTCCGGAAGAATAACGCCACCGCCGCCACCAAATATCTTAATATGATCTGCACCTTGTTCCTTGAGCAGATCGTACATATATTTAAAATATTCATTGTGCCCTCCTTGATATGATGTTAATGCAATAGCATTTGCATCTTCTTGAATAGCTGTGTTCACCACCTCCTCAACCGAGCGGTCATGACCAAGATGAATTACCTCAACACCAGTGGCCTGAATGATACGGCGCATGATATTGATAGCGGCATCATGCCCATCGAAAAGTGAGGCTGCCGTTACAATTCTAACTTTATGCTTGGGTTTGTATGGTGTAATTTTCTCCATTGAGAATTAACAGTCTTTGATCGCACAAATTTACGGAATACAGAATAGATTAAAGGTTGATTTGATAAATTTATAAACGGTTATAAATCAAACAAATCGCCGCGTTTTGCAAAATTAAAACCAAGATCCTGAACACTATCTTTCAATCTATGGCTTTTTAAAATGCCCGGATTGGAATGGTTGAAGTGTATAAATATGACCTTCGATTTGGTTTCAGCCGATTCATTTTCAAAAAGCTTAATGGTTTCCTCAATAAAGGGATGCTGCACTTCACTCATTGGCCTTGGGATCTCACCATCTTTAAAAAATGTGGCATCTACGAAGGCATAATCTACTTTTTTAACTTCTTCTACTATCGACTTATTCCAAAGGCTCCACTTATTTATATCGGGAATAAACAGAGCTGATTTATTGATGCCTTCAATTTTATATCCCACCGTTTCTGAAAATTCATCACGATGCGGCACCAGGAATGGTGTAACCTTTAATTTATCAGAAAGTGTCATGCTTGAATCGGCCTTTAATTGATGTAATTCTATGTTTTTAAAATCCACTAACTGACTCCAGGGACCGTTCGTTTCTAAAAAAGTTTTCATCCGAGGCATGGCATACACCGGAATAGCGCTGGCGCCCATAGCTTCATGTCCGAAATACATCAGGCCTGTATAATGCCCAATATGCGCATGCGTTAAAAAAACGCCGTCAATGATGTTATCAGATCTAAAAAAATGGCGTTCCAGATTGTCCAGTTGATACGGCATATTGGGAGTAGCTTCGAACAACCATTTTTGTTTTTCTTCACTATCAATTAAACCCAGGCTTACCACAAGTTCCTTATCGATCTTAGCATTAAGAAGGTCATCAAATTCATCGAAATTATCAATGTGTGGAAAACCGGCATCTTGAGCAGTTCCCAAAACTGAAATGAATTGACCTTTAACATCATCGGCCTGCTTTTTGTCGTTCTGACAAGAAAAAATTAATCCGCATAAACATATGAAAAACAGCCAGTTACAAATATGATGAATGATATTTAAAAAATATTTCATAAAAAATGTGACTTTATTAATTAAGCGGGTCTTATAAGTAGTGTTTTGTTAAAAACCAAAATTATCCTCTTATCTAAAAACCTTGCTAATCACTAAAAATAAATTAAATCTAATTTAAAATTTTAACCATTAACTATTATTACATTATGAAACAATTATTATTTACGATCTGCCTTTGTATAGGCTTCAATTTTGCGACAGCGCAAAATTTACCCGAAAATCCTGATCCAGGAAAGTGCTATGTGAAATGTATTACAAAAGATGAATTTAACGAGGTTTCTGAAACCGTACAAGTTTATCCGGCATATACATCTTTGGAAGTAGTTCCTGCGACCTACAAAACTGTTACTGAAGAAGTTTTAGTAAAAGAAGCATCTAAAAAGTACACTTACGTTCCGGCAACTTATGAGACCGTTGAGGTTCCTTATACTAAAAAGGAAGGAAGAACAGATTTAGCTGTTGTACCTGCATCGTTTGGAAGTGATTCAAGAACTTATGAGATCGCACCGAAAACTTCAGGATGGGAATACAAGCAATTGGAAGATTGCAATTCTCCAAACAAAGAAGACTGTGTTGCTGCATGTTTTGTGGAGTACCCTGCACAATTTGCAAATTTAACTTTTACAACGCTTGTGAGCGATGCGACAACGACTAGTGTTTCTATCGACGGTCAAAATGCTACGTATAAGAAGCGTGTTATAAAGACGCCTGCACGTATGGAAGAGATTACAATTCCTGCTGAATATGCGACTATTACAAGACAAGTACTAGATACTCCAGCGTCTACACGTAGTAATACTGTAGCTGCAAGATCTGAAACGATCACAAGAACTGTTTTAACTAAGAAAGGTGGAATTACGTCATGGGAAGAGATTGATTGCGAGCTTTTAACTGCTACACCACTTCCAATTTTTTACGAAACTGCAAGTGCACGTTTAACGGCAGCATCTAAAAAAGTTATCGATGAAAGATTATTGCCAATTCTTAACGATAAGCCTGTAAATATTGAGATCATGTCTCATACTGATGCAAGAGGAAATGACAACTATAACATGTCATTATCTCAGCAAAGAGCGAATTCAGTAGTTAACTATTTGGTTTCTAAAGGCGTTTCAAGAAGTAGATTATCTGCTAAAGGATACGGAGAATCAAGATTGGTTAATCGTTGTTCAAATGGTGTTGATTGTTCTCAAAACGAGCACCAAAGAAACAGAAGAACTGAATTCAGAGTTTTAAATAACTAAGACCATGTTAAATTCAAATTTAAAAAGACGCCTTTAAGGCGTCTTTTTTTGTATCGAATAAACCGGATATTCCAAATGTTTCTTTTCGGTAACAATTCCAAAATTGTCTAAGAGGTCCGACTGCATCAATTTATAATACTTATAATGAATTTGCCAGTCATGAAGCGATTTATAATCTGAAGCCTCTGCAATTACCGGTAAGCGTGTTAAGTTAGCCAATCGATAGGTTATTTCTTCAAAGGACACATTATCGGCCTGGATTTGGGCATCATCAATGAGGTACTTCGGATTATTCTTTCCCCAATCAATCTGATTCGTATCCCAAAACTTAGGTGTTTCAGCTTTCAAAACAATGGCCTCTCCTTTTTGTGAAGAACTCTCCAGTTTCAATTTTAAATTCCTTAAAATGTGTTTTACCAGGTTTTTATTCTTTCGACTATCATTCATCACATTAAGAATGTAGAATTTATTTTGAACAATAGGATCGAGATTAATTTGATCATTCCCCGCATTTAAAAGAAAGGCAAGAATACTTTCTAAATCACCTTCATAGGAGGTATAATCACTTTGTTTTTTTACTTCAAGAATCCCTGAACTGCGCTTGGAGTCTAATATCTCAAAGTCATCTCCCGGTTCATAAATAGTTTCAGATATCTTCTCTTTTTTATAGGCCTCAATTTTAATGAACTCCTTCACTGCAATTCTGCTTGAATTCCGTCCCTGAAATCGTTTAATATCGGAGGCACTTAGATTAGATGGATGCCCTTCCCACAACAATTCCCCTTGTGCATTAAATAATTTACTTTCCGGCAGGCTTCTGATGTTATATTTTTTAAAGGTCTCCCTGTCGTAGTCAATTGCGATCGCTAAGTCTGACGGTTTCCGCTTCAAGAATTTACGGACTACATCAGGCGACTCTTCGGTTAAGGATACCACATAAAAATCATTTGGGATTTGTTTTTGGAGTGCCGTCAGATATTTCTTGGCATGAACACAAGGGCCACACCAGGTTGCCCAAAAATCAACTAAGTATAATTTACTGGAGTCCCCCAGCGCAATTTGCGACGGCTGGATCTCTTCAGATACCTTGATCTGCCCAAATCCAAACTGAATCAATAGAACAAAAACTATGGACAGATTCAATAATTTAAATTTTTTCATCAACTTAGCGGCTATTAATTTATGTCCCAAAATAAAGGACAACCTTCTAAATAACAAATATCATGCTAAAAAAGTGTATTTACGTCCTGTTTTTATTCTTTATCACGAGCTGTGCCGAATTGCAAGACGTTGTCAATCAATTACCCCAAGGTGGAATCTCCAATGAAGAAATGGCCTCAGGGCTACGCCAGGCCCTAAATTTTGGAATTGACAAACAAGTGAGCCTGCTTACACAAAAGGACGGATTTTATAAAAATGAACTTGTTAAAATCTTACTTCCGGATGAATTAAAAAAAGTGGATAAGGCCTTGCGAGATATCGGGTTGGGAAACTTGGCCGATGAAGGATTAAAAGTACTCAATCGTGCTGCCGAAGATGCCGTTAAGGAGGCGACGCCAATTTTTGTCAGTGCAGTCAAGGAGATCACCTTTAATGATGTTAAAACTATTTTATTGGGGAATGACGATGCGGCTACACAATATTTGACCTCTAGAACACAAAACGAACTCTATGATAAATTTCACCCAGTAATTGAAAGTAGTTTTCAAAAGGTTGGTGCTGATCAAATTTGGGAAAACCTTATTAACAAGTACAATACGATCCCCTTTACTACTGATGTGAATCCTGATCTAACCGATTATGTTACGGGTGAAGCTTTAGAAGGCGTTTATACGATGATCGCTATTGAGGAAAAGGAAATTCGCACGAAACTATCATCACGAACAACCGATTTATTAAAACGCGTTTTTGCTTTACAGGATTAAGTTAAGAACTCATTCTTTTTTGTAGAGACCGTCAAATGCGATGGACACATCCTTACCATCGGTAATAGTTTCCCAGAGCTGACGTACCGTTCCGTCCTCATTGGAGGTCCAGGTGACCCGATGATAAAAAACCTGGCCGTCTTTATTTGTTTCCTTATCGGTCTTTAGAATCATTTTATTGCCTTTCCGATGGCCTTTAAGATGCAGTGATTGCCCCTGATTATCGACCCAGATCTGTTCCCATTGCTTGGTCCTGGAATTATAAAAGTTATGACTTGTTCCGGTATATCCAGGTCGTGCGCTTGTCCAATTCTCCCTTAGGATACAATTGTCCTGAATCTTATCGATCACATTTTTTCCGGCAGCAGAACCGTCTGGATTTGTCACTGTCCAGTTCCCGATCCAAAAATCAAATTCGGCGTGGACTTCAGTGCAGCAATTACATGTATTGCTGTCCTGGGCTTGGCTAATTTGAAAACAAAAAATGATGGCTAATAAACTTAGAAGATATTTCATAGAAATGCATGTTGAAAAATAAATTTATCAAATCATTATTAATGATTTACTAATATTAACATAACATTATAATCAATTAAAATTTTCACATTTGATGGGGAGGATGGCGTTTATGTCCTTCCTTCGCTCTTCAAAAATTAGTTAGTTTGAAATTAGTAAGAGAAGTCGGTCTTAATTCCTAAGATCGGCTTTTTTAATTGCGTTTTAACTTTTTGATTCCCATATTTTTAACTATATTTAAGACAGTCATTCATTCGCAAAACCGTGGAATCGTTATTAAAATTAAGGGCTAAAAGAAAGAGGCTTCAGGAGCAATATCATCAGCTGATTGAAGAGGCTTATAATTTGCGCCAAACCGATTCTGCATTGAGCGATATTTCCGAATTCAGAGCCTTGAAACTCCTCGATGAGCTCAACAGGCTTAAATATCTTGATCGGGAAACCTTAGAGAATTTGACTTGATTCGTTGATAAGAATCCCTTCCATTGTTTTTTGTAATTCTCCGGCCTTGGATGCAGCTGCTTCCGCAAAGTCATGACCTTGTGAAGCGTAAATAATCCCACGAGATGAATTGACTAATAGGCCAACCTGATCTGTCATTCCGAATTTGCAGACATCTTCTAAACTTCCGCCCTGTGCTCCAACGCCCGGAACCAACAAAAAACTTTGAGGAATAATTTTTCGTATCTCTTTTATATATTCTGCCTTAGTAGCACCCACAACATACATGAGTCTTGAGGCATTTTTCCAGCCTTTGGATATCTCTATGACCGATTTATACAGCTCCTGACCTTCACGTTTTATAGTTTGAAAATCATAGGCACCTTCATTTGAGGTCAGGGCCAGCAGAATTGTATGCTTTCCATCGAATTCCAAAAAAGGTTCAATCGAATCCTTCCCCATATATGGCGCTACAGTCACGCTGTCAAATCCTAAATCCTCAAAAAAGGCTTTGGCGTACATCGCAGAAGTATTCCCGATATCGCCACGCTTGGCATCAGCTATTGTAAAGATTTCGGGGTGGTTGTTATTTATGTAATCTATAGTTTGTTTAAGTGCCTTCCAACCTTTTAAGCCATAGGCTTCATAAAAAGCCGTATTGGGTTTATAAGCAACGCATAAATGATGGGTGGCTTCAATGATGGCCTTATTGAATTCAAAAATTGGATCTTCAAATTCTAACAAATGCTTCGGGATCTTCTGAAGATCGACATCCAGGCCAATGCATAGAAAGGATTTCTTTTTCCGAATTTGCGCTGTGAGTTGTTCTGTGGTCATATTAAAAAAAGCCTCAGAAAGGAGGCTTATGTATTATAGTATTTCATTATTGGCTTTTAGCAATTCAGTGTTCTCAGCCAATTGGAGTTCATCGATCAATTTCTGAATATCCCCGTTCATAATATTTGAAAGGTCATATAATGTCAATCCAATGCGATGATCTGTTACACGGCCCTGCGGATAATTATAGGTTCTGATCTTGGCACTACGATCCCCTGAGGACACCATGCTTTTCCGTTTTTCTGAATCGGCTGCCTGCTTTTTGGCAAGTTCCATTTCATACAATCGTGAACGTAAAACCTTAAGTGCCTTTTCAAGGTTTTTATGCGATGATTTTTGATCCTGGCAACTGACGATCATTCCGGTTGGTTCGTGGTGTAACTTAATGGCAGAATAGGTTGTATTCACCGATTGTCCTCCTGGTCCTGTGGAAGTGGTACGTTCAATCCGGACTTCAGACATGTCCAATTCTACATCAAATTCTTCAGCTTCGGGAAGGACAATTACCGTTGCGGCGCTCGTATGTACACGACCTTGTGTTTCAGTTTGTGGTACAC
>JABDLA010000091.1 GCA_013001965.1 Flavobacteriaceae bacterium
TCACTTTCTATGGCGGTTTGAGCCTGTTCTATCATTTTGCTTGCCTGGGACTGTGCCTCATCTTTAGCATCGGCAATCATTTTGCTTTTAAGCTCCCTTGCCTCCTTCAACATGGCTTCTCTTTCGGCGCGTGCCTCTTTCAGAATACGCTCATTATCGGCCTGAAGATTTTGCATCTCCAAACGCGCTTTTTCAGCTTCATCTAAGGCATCTTTAATTGAACTTTCCCTGTCATTTACAGATTTTAAAATAGGGTTCCAGGCGTACTTTGACAATACAAAAAATAATACCCCGAAGGCTATTGTAGTCCAAAATATTAATCCGATTTCTGGTGTTAACATAGTTTCTAATTTTAACTTTTAAAAAATAGATTAAGGTGCAACCAACCGTTGCACCTTAATCTCATGGTCTTTTAACCTTTCGTAAACGCAATTACAATTGCGAATAATGCAATCGCCTCAACAAACGCCGCCATAATTAAGGCAAGTGCTTGAATCTTTCCATACATTTCAGGTTGTCTCGCAACAGCATCCATAGCTGATCCACCAATTCTACCAATACCGATACCGGCACCGATAGCTGCTAATCCTGCTCCTACTGCTGCAATTGTTACTAATGACTCCATATATATAAAATTAAATTAAAATTGTTCTTAATTAATGATCATCATGTTCTGCCGTTGCCATACCAATGTATAACGCAGACAAGATCGTAAAGATGTATGCCTGTATGGCCACAACCAAAATTTCTATTAAGCTGATGAATACAACAAAAGCCACAGAAACAGGAGCTACAACATAACCGGCTACATCTCCATACATATTTTTAAAGAAAAATATTAAACTTATCAAGGCCAGAATTACAATATGGCCTGCCGTTATGTTCGCGAATAAACGAATGAATAACGAAATTGGTTTTGTGAAAACGCCTATTAATTCAATAGGTGCCAAAAACAATTTCATTGGCACAGGCACTCCCGGCATCCAAAAAATGTGTTTCCAATAATCCTTATTGCCATTGATGTTAGTAATGATAAATGTAATTGTTGCTAAAGCAAATGTAAAAGCGATGTTTCCACTTAGGTTCGCAGAGAACGGAAAAAATGGAATTAAGCCAAAAATATTATTGATCCATATAAAGAAAAATATGGTCAACAAATACGGCAGGAAACGCTTGTATTTCTTTTCACCAATATTTGGGATTGCAATATCGTTCTTAACAAACAATACCAGAGGCTCGGTAAATTTTGCTATTCCCGACGGTACATTATTTTCAGACTTTCTATATGCTCTTGCAGAACCGATAAAAATGAGCATCAGTACAAGCATTGACAGAAATAAAGTAAAGACATTTTTAGTGATTGAGAAATCCAACATGCGCTCGTTAACAGGATGATCTTCGGCATCCAGGGTTACATAGGAGCCATCGGCATTGGCAGTATCATTTGCGTAATAAATCTTTCCGTGATAATTAACCAGTTTCTGACCCTTTTTCTCTACAATCACTTTCCCTTCTTCATCATGATGAAAATCAGAAGCCATAAAGGTCACTAAGCCTTCATTGGTCCAGAGGATAACAGGAAGCGGCACCGAAACAGGGTGACCGTTCCAATCGAGAATATGAAAGTTATGAGAGTCGCTTACGTGATGCAGGATCATTCCAGTGATATCCAGTTCTTCTTCGGTAGAATCAGGTTCTTTGGTTTCGGTAGAAAATCCTAAAAAGGACAGCGATAAAAAGAGGCTTAAAAATAGTGTTTTCAAAGTATTGATGTGCATCCGTTTCCCTTATTAAACATAGCTGGTTTCAAATTCGCTGCAAAAATACACACATTAAGTTAATTAACAAATTTAAAGCGGTATAGTTTACAGTTTTTGGAGAAATTTATTGATGCTGAATATTTCGAAGATCAATAACAAAAAATAGGCTGCAAAAAAATTGATGACTTCCAACTGCGGTTGGTCAGATTTTCCATAAAACAAGGGCAACAGAAAAACGACGGCCAGAAGCATTTTTATTAATGTAAGTGCAATAAAACTGAAAAATATTTTTTGGTTGTCCTTTTTAGACTGGTAATTTAAAATACAATACACAGCGAAAACCAGGACCGCGTTAAAACCATAGATGGTCCAGAGCGGAAAATGCAGCCTGCCTTCAAAGAACTGATGAATCAAATATGTGTGTACTGCAAAAATTAAAACTGTAAAAACAAGGAGTCTGAAAACAAACCCTTTGAGCTCATTCATCATATGCATCGTCATTTGATTTTGAAATTTTATTGGCTTGTTTTATGACATTATACATCGCAATACTAAACCCTATAAAGGTTAAAAGGATCGTATAAATTGGTGTCTCATTTTGATAATGCTCATCGAGTTTATACCCAATATAAGCGCCCAGGCCGGTTATGGCCGCCATTTGAAAAGCTATTCCTGAAAGTGCAACGGCATTTTTAAGCTGATTTCCCTGCTTCTTCCGTTGATTTTTGTTGTTGGATTGGTTTTTTCTGCTGGTCACCTTTATTCAATTCTTTAACTGTGCCTTTCATATTGCAGGTGGCGTTAAAAGTGGCTCCGGGCTCAACGGCCAACTTACCAACTTCAACTTCTCCCTGAACATAGGCTGTAGACTTCAGTGACAAGGTTTCAGAAAGCTTTAATTTGCCTGAAAAACTGCCTTCAATATCGGCATTGGTGCCTTCAATCGTACCATTGACAAATCCTGATTTACCAATGACTATCTTTCCATGAGTCCTTACATTTCCTTCCACTTGTCCGTCTATTCTAAAGGCTCCTTTACTTACGATATCACCAACAATTTTTGTTTCCTGTGATATAATATTCTGCTGTGATGAAGTTTCTTGTGTCATTTTTCCTTTTTTATTTTCTGAAAACATAATTAAAACTATTTGATGGGGTTATTGTGATTTTAAGTAAGCTTCCAAGTTTTTATGAATTTGAATGAGCTGATAGTTTTGAGACGATATAGCAAAATGCTCCTTATCAATATTATTGTCATCATAATCGTTCAGGATTTCTGCAAATCCGGTTGCTCCTTCGATACTTTTTAACCCATGTACCACGACAAAAATAGTGTCTTTGTCATAGACATCGGTAGAGGTGCTAAAATCGAAATGCCTCATCTTCCCAACCGCTTCATCCATTGCCTTAACAAATTCTTCTATTTCTTCAGGAGAAGCCCCATCAAATTGATACACGACCTTAAAATTATTTGCCGTGGCATCATCAATAAATTCACTCTTCTCCATTAATGGTAAGGTGGTTTGAAGCATGGTTTCGGCTTTCTTACCTTCCGGGCTATTAGGATAGTTTAAGGCGATATAGTTGATGGATTCCTTATAAGATTCAAAACCATAGATCCTGGCTCTGGATACAGCCTTTAAGAATTCGTATTTAGGCACAATGGCCTCGCCGTCAAATAAGTTGATGTATTTATCGCATTGGGCGATAACGTCTACATATTCCTGGTTTTCATACTTGCGGTATAGTCCATTATAAATATTTTCCGGACTATTCTCATCGGCAGCCAAAGCTGTATTAGGGTTTAAAAGTATTGTTGCATATCGAGAATCCGGATGGTTGTTTATGATATCATTTTTGGCGATATCTGCCTCATCATTCAACCCTAAAAGCTCATAGATCTTAAATAAATTATATTTTGAAGGCAAAATCAAACGCTCTTCCGGATCGCTTTTAAGTAGCTCCTGAAGCTTATCCTTTGCTAATTCAAATTCCTTGAATTTTTCCTTATAGATCAATCCCAGTTGATAATAGGCAAAGTTTCGGTCCCTTGAAAGACTATCCAAAGCTGTTTGTTCCGTTGGTATTCGAGCTAAATAAAATTCAGGGTCATACAACTCTTCTTCGGTGGCATTGACCAAAGTTGGATCAACTTCCTCCACGCCTCCTGCAGTTCTGTTTTTATTTGACCATCTCCAATTATCCTCCAACTGGCGTTCTCCCCAATTCTGAATAAAATCATTCTTCCCAAAAGCAACTGTTGTCGAGTTGTAAAAGTAAAATGCACCTCCACTGTCACTGCTGCCTTTTCCGCTTTTTGCTCCCAGGTTGTTTTTGCTCTGGCCGATGCCTTTACTCACCTCCTGTTTTCTTTGTTCAGCCTCTTCTTTTTCCTTTTTCTCTTCAGCCTTTTTCTTAAGCTCGTCAATATGAGCATTGAAATAAGACAGCCTGTCGGCATCAGACATTGCCACCACATCCAGGATGCTATCATTTCTTTGGGCAACCGCCTCATAATAAATGACATCATCGAGATTATCCCGCTTCCTTTTTATAGCTCTGAATAGTTTTGAATTCTTTTTCAAATTCAGCATAGTACTGTCATAATAGGCGCCGGCATCACTATATAATGCATTATCGAAATTCATATCACCAAGCACCTGGTAATTCATCGCATTCAGATATTTGTCACGTGATCCGGAACGCAATGATTTATTATAGTATGTAGCTGCTAAACTATCGGAATCATTGGTGAGGTGATATTGGGCAATTTGATGATATATTTTATCCAGATAGGGCCTGTTCTCCCTGTCCTCTTCAAGATCGGTCAGAAGTTCAAGGAACTCCAGTTTATTACCGTTCTCAACATCGAAATTCTTTGCTTTTTCAAGATGGGCGCTGATGTAATAGATCCTTGGTGTTTTTCTATGTAGTTCGATCACCTTATCAAAGGCGTAATTCGCACTGTCTTTTTTGCCCAAGGCATTATAGAGTTGTCCCTGGATAAAGCTATAGCGTCCGCGCTCATCGCCACTTTTAGTCGCATTTGAAGCGATTTCAAGCTGTGTGATTGCGGTATCAAGTGCTTTCAGATTAATATACGCCTGCGCCAGGGTCGAGGTCGCATCAGCAAGATCCTGCTTTTCAATGTTCTCCTGTTTTAACAACCGCTTTAGATTAGCGATGGCCAACTCATCATTTTCCAAACGTAAATTTGTCTTTTCACGCCAGATCTTTGCCTGGTTTATTTTATCGCTGGCCGGATATTTAAATAAGATATAGTTAAATGCTTCCTGGGCAGGGACGAAGCGCTGGTCAAAATAACGTGCTTTTCCTAACAGGAGATAGGCTTCATCAATTTGAGGATTTTTCTCCTTCCCCTGAATATTCATCGAATGCCGCTGAACAGCTTTAACCGCCTTTTCTTCCGCACGTTCAAAATCAGCATTTTTAGATTGCCCCGGCAGCACAACCTCTTCGGCCACTTGCATACGCTCAACCGGAAGAATTTCCCAGTAGTTGTCAGAATAGCCATCGTTTAAGGTTTGCCTTCCCTGTTCAAGTGCTATATTTCCGTTGTAGAGAATATTATATTCTGTGCCGATAGCATGCCATTGGCGATTGATGAATTTGTCTTTTTTTCGCGAACATCCAACAATGGTAATGGCCGCTAAGAGTAGACAAATATTATATTTTATGATTATTTTCAAGCTTGGTTAATTTCAGTAAATTAATAACTAAAACCGCTGCATTATATTATGCAGAAAGGTAAAAATAATCATCTTTTTCTATATAACTAGTAAATTGCAGGACTTTTAGCCCTATGATTAATCGGTGAAGTGATGCTCAAGCTCCTTAAGGGTTTCTTCGCTTGTAGCAAGATCTTTTACAATATCACCTTTGTCCAGTACGACAATACGTTCACAAACTTCTGTGACATGCATAAGGTCATGGCTCGAGATCAACACGGTAACATTTCTGTTATTGGCAAGTTTTTTAATGATCTGTTTTAAACGTATCTGAGTTGTTGGGTCTAAATTTGCGAATGGTTCATCAAGAATAATGACTTCAGGATTTCCTATCAGTGAGGCCACAATTCCAACTTTTTTTTGGTTTCCTTTACTCAAATTCCGGAGGTATTTCCTCTTGCCGGTGATCTCGCCATGAAAGAAATCTTCAAACTGTGAAATCAAACTATCGACATCGGCTTTATTTTGTCCCCTGAGATCTCCTATGAAATAAAAATATTCCTCGGGAGTTAAATAACCCACTAAAAAACTTTCATCGATGAATGAGGAAGTAAATGGTTTCCAGTCTTCACTTTTATGAACCAGTATGTCATTGGTCCTGATCTCTCCCGAACTCGGTTGAATAAGATCTAAAAGCAAGCTGAAAAATGTGGTTTTCCCCGCCCCATTATTACCAACCAGGCCAAAACTTTGCCCTTTCGGAATAGCAAGGTCAGGAATATTTAAAACACTTATTCCGTTATATTTCTTTGTTAAGTCGTTTACTGTTATCATAACAATTTTTATTAAGTCTCCTGGCTAAAGGCCTCAATCATTTTATATTTCGAATCCTGGTATTTTCCGGTGATAAAACGCATAAGCTTCTGATGAAAAACAATTCCAAGTAATCCTAAAAGAGAAATGCTGATTATCGCAGATTCAAATCCAAGTGTAAAATAAAATAAGGTGGCTATAAGCATGGGTACGATCATTAAAGGAATCCCCACAAGCCACTGCACTGCTCCTGTTCCCTGGTAATTAAAGGCCGCACGCTGATCGAGTTCAATCTTTTTTCGGTTAAATGAACCCGCAAAAAGAATGACATGCGAATTAACTCCAATATTATAAATAGCTGCGGCAAAATGCGCCAACAATATTTTCCATCCAAAGTACACATAGGGTGTACTCAAAACAAAGAGTACAACAACACTGGTGACCATGAGCATGAATTTCGATTTCAGGTATTTTTCATATTTGATGTTTTGACTCATCAGCAACTTATAATAATCGCCATCCCATGCCGGAATAAATTGCCCGAATGTCATTAAAAATACACCGGTTACAAAAACCCCGACAAAAACAAATACGAAAGGATATTCCAGAAGCATGGGATTGGGGTAAAAAAATAAGCCATACAGCAGTCCGATAATAATAATAAACAATGATGATCTTGAGCGTTTATTTCGTAAGATCAATCGAATATCCAATTGCATAAATGGGGCAATATCCCCAAATTTCTTCGTCCATTCCAAATTTGAGCTTTTGGCTTCTTCCGATTTGGTTTTTAAAGAATTGTCTATATATAATTTGCGCCTTAAAATTTTAAAGTTAAAACTATAAACCGCAACCAAAAGTCCACTAAAAACAAGAATGAAAATCGGCTTATTCGCCATGCCTAAAACCGCATTCGAGATCAGTTCGGAAAATGATACGATCTCAAAATAATTCAAAGCGAATAAGGCTGCCGAAAACACAACGATAGGGAGGAAAGACAATTCGGTTTCGGCCGAAAGGCTTTCAACTATAAAATTGAGAAAATTATTAAAAAGTGAAATGAGTATAATAATTAATATCCAGCTCAGAATGACCGAAGTATCGTAGCCATTGTTGAGCAAGATCGCACTAAAAGGGACAATGGCAAAGAGCGGTAAAATATTAAAGAATGACATCACTGATTTACCCAAAACATAATGAACAATTCGTTCTCGTTTAATGGGTAGGGTAAGCAACGGTTTCACGCTCATGACAGGTAATTTCTGAAAGAAAAAACGCATCAACAAATCGGCTATGATCCAATAAAACAAAAATCCGTTAAAAACGATAAATGGATCTGAATCGGGATGGAACTCTGTCAGGAGATTGTACACGGCAAATCCCATGATCAAAAAAGTGGCCATAAAATAGACCGCCAGGAATACCATTAAGATATTGATCGCTATGCTCTTTTGCCAGTGGGAGGACCTGAAGAATTGTTTCCACTCAAGGACGAGAAATCGCTTGATCATGTTTTTTGGTTAAGTGTATAAAGTTAGTATTCTCATCTGTTAATTTGTTACAAACAAATTATTTTTTACTCCCCGACTTCCCTATTTTTGTGCAAAATTTTAGAAATGTCCAAATTTCATCAGCTCCCGATTGCGTCCATTGAAAAGGAAACCGAAAATGCCGTGAGCATAAGTTTTCAAGTCCCGGAGGAATTAAGATCAATCTTTCGTTTTAAAGCCGGACAATACCTCACCCTAAAAACTTTTTTAAATGGGGAGGAAGTCAGGCGCGATTATTCCATCTGTACACATCCCGAAAGTGAAATGCTTAAAGTTGTCGTTAAGGAAGTTCTGGGCGGGAAATTCTCAAAGTATGCTAATAACGAACTCAAAGCAGGGGATATTCTTGAAGTTGCACCACCAAATGGAAGGTTTGTTTTTGAAGCCGATGCGTCCAAAAATAGAACTGTCCTGGCATTTGCTGCCGGAAGCGGAATAACGCCTGTTATTGGAATCGTTAAAACAGTTTTGATCGAAGAGCCACAAAGTAAAATTGTCCTTCTCTATGGCAATAAAACACCAAAAGACACGATATTTTTGGATGAACTTAATGAGCTTTCAAGGAAATTTGAGGACAGGTTTCAACTAAAAATGATCTTTAGCAAGGCCAATGAAAGCAACGCCTTGTTTGGAAGAATTGAATCGTCGTCGGTAAATTATGTCGTCAATAGTATTTCAGACAAAATAGATGCCACCTACATCTGCGGTCCGGAGCCGATGATTCACGCAGTTTCGGAAACCTTACAAGAGCGCGGGATGAAAAAGGAGGATATAAAATATGAATTATTTACTCCCGCAAAATCTACTGAAGAACCGAAGGAAACAAAAGAAACTGAAGGACAAACCCAGGTAACGGTCCTGGTTGACGATGAAGAGGCATCATTCAACATGCCACGAAATAAGACGATTCTTGAGGTCGCTTTAGATCACAATATCGACGCTCCATATTCGTGTCAGGGAGGCATTTGCAGCAGCTGTGTCGCACGACTTAAATCTGGAAAAGTTGAGATGCGACAAAATAATATTCTAACCGATGGCGAATTGGCGGAAGGTCTGATTCTAACCTGTCAGTCAGAACCCCGAACATCTGAAATTAGTGTCGATTATGATGATGTCTGATCCTTATCAGACAGAAGTTCCCTAACCTTGTCTATGATATTTTGCGGACTAACAGTTGCAATGGCGTTCTCATAACCTTCAGGATATTGATTGCCATAAATAGAAGTCGGTATCCGTGGGAATTTATTACGATCGGCTAAAAGCGCATTATTTGTATTCTGATTAAAGGGGTAAAAGCCTGCATAGGGATGAGTTACACCCCAGATGGATATCACTTCAACATTGAGCATCGCTGCAATATGAGCGTTGGCCGAATCCATGGAGACCATCACATCTAAATTCGAAATGATATCCATCTCTTCATCCAGACTTAATTTACCTGCAAGCGAAATCACATTGGTCAGTTCCAATTCGAGTTTTGAGAGCGCATCGATTTCCTGATCACCACCTCCAAAAAGAAGAATTTTTGAGTCATTGGACAACTCCTTTATCACTTGGACCATTAAGTCCAGCGGATATGCTTTCCCTTTAAAGGCAGCAAAGGGCGCAATCCCAATGATACTATTATAATCTCCAAGTAAGGCTTTACATTTTTTATTGATAGTCGCCTTTGCAGGGAATTTTGGTGACGACAGATCGATTTTATAGCCCAGTTTTTCAAAGACCAGTGCATAACGCTGATAAATTGGAGTGATCGGTTGAAACGCCTTTCCATTAATAAGGGCTTTGCGTTCAGGCCTCCCTTTATCGATTTGAACAAATGGATCGATCTTAAGAAAAGCCTTTAAAACATTTGATCGTAACACATTGTGCAAATCAGCAATGGCATCTGGTTTATCTTTTTTTAATGCCTTTGAAAGTCGCCATAATCCTCTCATTCCTTTATGTCTTCCTTTGACATCGGCTTCGATGATCGTTACATTTTTTATTCCTCTAAAAAACGGCTTAAATAAAGAGCGTGTTAATATGGAAATGCGTAATTGGGGATACTGCTCGACACAGGCTCTAATAACGGGAACGCTTATGGCAACATCACCCATTGCAGAAAGCCGGATGACAAGAATATGTTGGTTAGGCTTTGACATTTCATCCTTAAAAGTTGAGGACGGCCATCATTATTTTTGCCCTCTTAGTACAGGATTAAGCTCATCATCATTGTACATCTTCATTTGCTTATACACCTTCATGTACTTTTCGCCTTTTGAAATATCTTCCAAAAGATCATCAATCGCTGTTGAAAGGTCTTTCCGCTGATCCAGTAAAACATCCAGTTTTTGCTGGCAGGCATTTCTGTGTGCTTCGCTAGCGTCTTCACGGACAGTCTCTAAATGCATGTGATATATTTTCAGGGCTAAGATCGATAATCTGTCAATTGCCCAGGCCGGACTTTCTGAATTGATCTTCGCATTAGGAGCGATTTGAACGTCCTTATATTTATTAAGAAAATAGCTGTCAATATATTCGACTGTATCAGTTCTGTCCTGGTTGGAGGCGTCTATTTTACGTTTTAACTTAAGAGCGGCAACCGGATCAATATTCGGGTCGCGGATAATGTCTTCATAGGCCCATTGTACAGTGTCAATCCAACATTTTCTGTACAATAAATGTGCAAGCTGGTCTTCATTGCTATCGTATTTATTTTGAAAGCTCTGGTCAACCGAATTGATCACCTTATACGTTTTAATGACGTCCTGAAAAATAGAGTTCGCTTTTTCTGAAAACATAACTTTGATAATTTAGACTGCAAATATACTTCTATTTAATTAACTTTACTACAATCAAATTCTTCAAAATGCAAATCCATAACCTCTCTGATGATCCATCAGTTTTAAATTCATTTATGTTCGAATTAAGAAGCGTCGGTATTCAAAATGATCGCATGCGTTTTCGCAAAAACATTGAGCGAATTGGAGAAATTTTAAGTTATGAAATGAGCAGAAGCCTGGATTACACTCCAAAAACGGCTCAAACCCCATTAGGTACAAAGACAGTGGCACTAGCTTCAGCTGATATTGTGATCTGTTCGATTTTAAGAGCAGGTTTGCCGCTTCATCTTGGAATTCTGAATTATTTTGACAAGGCAGAAAATGCCTTTATTTCTGCGTATAGGAAGCACGATGAACAAGATCCTTCTCAGTTTGAAATCATTGTCGAATATATTGCCTGTCCGGATCTTAATAATAAAATACTTCTGATCGTCGACCCCATGCTGGCGTCGGGGCGATCCATAAAATTAGCTTATGATGCCTTAAAACCTTTTGGAAGCCCGAAACAAGTTCATGTACTTGGTGTAATCGGTGCTAAGGAAGGTGTTGATTTTATAAGCTCCAACCTTCCTGATAACAGTCATCTTTGGATAGGAGATATAGATGATGATCTTAACAGTAACGCTTATATCGTCCCCGGACTGGGGGACGCGGGTGATCTGGCATATGGCACCAAATTAAAACAATAACATTGCGAATGGTGTTACAATCATAATCCAGATAAAAATTTCGGCAAACCATTTTTCAGACATTCCTTCGATATAATTGGCCATAATAATGGAAAGTGGTGCGAATAAAAAGATGAATTCTGATCCGTTTTTTGAAGGGGAGATCAAGATTATTACAATCGAAACAGCTGCGACATAAAGTACGAGGACATGTGAGGCCCTGTGCATTTTTTGTTTATCCTTAAAACTTCTTAAATAATAAAAGGTCGACCAAATGGTAAAGGACAAAATAATGGTCATTCCAATAATCAGTCCAAGGGAATTATAGGGCGAATAATTATAATCAATCGCATCGATGAAACTGAATAAATCACCAAAAGAATTGGTTGAAATAATGGCATAACTCAAATACAGTATTACTACAGTTAGAAACCCCGTAATGGGAATAAACCAATTCTTCAACTGGGTAATCGAGTAAAGTAACAAGGCGGCGAAAATAAGTGCAAAAAACAGTATGGCCCAAAAATGAAAAAAGGCGGCCAGGGTAATCCAAAAAGCTGCATCGAATAGTTTCTTCTTTACACGCAGATTGTTTCTCAAACTAAAGATGCGTCGCAGTGCCATGAGCACAAACAAATTGGAAATCAATATCGAATTGGTCTGCAGGCTAAAAGGAATAATGGCAATTAACAACGCATAAAAAAGGATTTTATAACTGTTTCGTTGCGTCAGGTTATTCTTATTTACAAAAAAAGCGAAAATTGAAATTGAAGCAAACACAACCAGGTACATCCCCGTTTGAATCAAAATACTCTTTAAATTTAATCCTTCTGAAATGGAGCCAAATCTCATAAATAAAAAAATGATCAAAGCATAAAGTGCAACGAGTACCAAATGAATTGGTTTGGATGTGCTAAAAAATCTTGTAATCATTTAAAGAGTTCGTATATTTGCTTCATAAATATAAGATTATACTATGAAAGATTTCTTTTATGCTATTCAGGATTTGTTCGTCAATATATTATTTGCTCCGTTTGATGCGCTAAGAGCCATTGAATTAGATAATTGGTGGATATCCAATATTATGTCTTGGATATTTTTTATCATTTTCATAGTTTCTTTTTTCTATTGGATGAAAAAGCTGAAAGCTGCTAATGACAATAACGAAGAAGATAAAAGCATAACTGCTCATACATATTTATAAATCGAAGCCTATATCCTTGCGAAAATACATCTTATCAAAATGCAGTTTGTCAATACTGCGATAGGACTTCTGAATCGCCTCTTCAAAATTATTCCCCAATGATGTAATGGCCAGGACCCGTCCACCTGAAGTTATTGTCATTCCGTCTTCATTTTTAGCGCCTGCATGAAAAATCAAGGACTCATCAACATTTTCAATGCCTGATATTGCTTTCCCCTTCTCATAAGATTCAGGGTATCCTCCAGAGACAAGAACAATTGTACTCGCCGCTTGTTCATCGATTTCAATGGTTACTTCATTAAGAGTTCCTTTTGAAACAGCCATAAATAATTCAACCAAATCATTTTTTAAGCGTGGCAAAACCGCTTCAGTCTCGGGGTCACCCATTCGTACATTGTATTCAATGACAAATGGATCATCATTTACCTTTATCAGGCCAATGAAAATAAACCCCTTATAAGGTAAATTATCTTTCTTAAGGCCTTCGACTGTTGGTTTAATAATACGGTTCTCAATTTTATTCATGAACTCTTCGTCAGCAAATGGCACCGGTGAAACCGCTCCCATGCCTCCTGTGTTCAAGCCGGTATCGCCTTCGCCTATGCGCTTATAATCTTTTGCAGTAGGCAAAATTTTATAATTGTTACCATCGGTCAACACAAAACAACTCAGTTCAATGCCGTCCAAAAACTCCTCGATAACCACTTTTTGACTTGCCTTGCCAAATTTGGAATCAAGCAACATGTGTTTTAATTCCTCTTTGGCATCATTGAGATCTTTCAAGATCAACACTCCTTTACCCGCTGCCAACCCATCCGCCTTAAGTACATATGGTGGATTCAATGTCTCAAGAAATGAATAACCCTCCTCAACATTTTCTGAAGTAAAGCTTTGGTATGCCGCTGTCGGGATCTGATGCCTGTACATAAATTCTTTAGCAAATTCCTTACTCCCTTCGAGCTGAGCAGCGCTGGCCTCAGGACCAATGACTGCAATATGATGCAAGGCATCATCATTCAAAAAGAAATCATGAATCCCTCGCACCAAGGGGTCCTCAGGGCCTACGACAACCATATCGATGGCCTGTTTAATTGCAAGATCCTTAATCGTTTCAAAATCATTAAGATCAATAGGAATGTTAGTCGCTATTCCGGCAGTGCCTGAATTTCCTGGTGCAACAAAAAGTTGATCACATAAAGGGCTTGAAGAAATCTTCCAGGCAAAGGTGTGTTCCCTGCCTCCGGAGCCAATTATTAAAATGTTCATTGGGATGTGATTTATAAAGCGTAAAAATAATTGCTTTTACGTTTAAAAAATAATTAATTTACAGAAACATTTTATTTCCTGTTCAATTGAGATTATTCGATTTTTCTTTACGATTCAATGGCTTTAAAATCGATAAGGCTCGCACTGCTTTGGAACTCCTCAAATCTAAGGATGAACTTGCTTTCGAAGCCTATGTTGAAAAACAAAAATCAGACATCTTTAACTATCATTTGAATAGAACGCCATATTACAAAAGCCTTGTAAAGGAAGGCCAAATTACCGGATGGAACGCAGTCCCTGTAATGACCAAGCGCGATTTACAAGTGCCGTTAAAGGCGCGATTATCGAATGATTATTCTATTAAATCAGTTTACGTCAATAAAACCTCAGGCTCCTCTGGCGATCCCTTTATTTTTGCCAAGGACAAATGGTGTCATGCCCTGACGTGGGCAGAAATTATGGATCGTTTTTCATGGTATGACATCGATTTTAACCATTCAAAGCAGGCGCGTTTTTATGGCATCCCCCTGGATACTTATGGTTATTATAAGGAGCGTTTGAAAGATCGATTTAGCCATCGATTTCGTTTTTCCATTTTCGATCTTAGCGATGCGGCGTTTGAAAAATGCCTGAAAAAATTCGAAACCACGGCCTTTCAATATATTAACGGCTATACAAGTCCAATCGTTCAATTTGCTAAATATCTTAAGGACAGAAATATTATTCTAAAGTCCGTTTGCCCTACTTTAGAATCCTGTATGGTTACCTCGGAAATGCTATTCGATTCTGACAGAGCCTTAATGGAAAAACAGTTTGGTGTTCCCGTGATCAACGAATATGGTGCTTCGGAATTGGATCTTATCGCTTTTCAAAATCCTGATGGCGATTTTCAATTAAACAGTGAAACTTTATTGGTAGAGATTCTTGATGAAAACAACAATGCGGTGCCAAATGGTACTGAAGGTCGGGTTGTTATAACATCACTCTACAATAAGGCGCATCCTTTTATTCGTTATGACATTGGTGATATTGGTATCCTTTCAGAAAAAAGTACGGTCAAGAAACCTGTTCTTGAGAAATTAATTGGTCGAACCAATGATATTGCCATTTTGCCAAGTGGTAAAAAAGCTGCCGGACTGACCTTTTATTATATCACTAAAAGCATTATTGAAGATGATGGCAATGTCAAAGAATTTATAATTGAACAATTCAGCCTTGATCATTTTAAAGTATCTTATGTAAGTCGTGAAGAATTGTCTGATGAAAACATAAAGCAGATCAAAAAAGAAATGGAAAATTATTTAGAATCTGGAATAGATATTACCTTTGAGAGAACCGAAAAGCTTGAGCGATCTAAAAGCGGAAAGCTCAAGCAATTTTCATCTTATTTAAATAGCGCTCTATGAAGCTAACCATTGTGGCCGGTGCACGCCCGAATTTCATGAAAATCGCTCCTTTGATTAAAGCCATTCGACAAAGGCAAAATGACGGTGCTTCCATAGCCTTCAGATTAGTTCATACCGGGCAGCATTATGATAAGAATTTGAGCGACACCTTTTTTGAAGAATTAGGAATTCCATTTCCCGATGTTAACCTGAATGTGAAAAGTGGTTCCCAAGCTGAGCAGGCTGCGGGCATTATGATCGCTTTTGAAACTGACCTTAGAGAACATCCAACAGACCTTGTCATTGTAGTAGGCGATGTCACTTCCACGATGGCCTGTGCTGTTGTTGCCAAAAAAGAAGGTGTCAGGCTGGCCCATATTGAAGCCGGGATTCGCTCCGGGGACATGCGTATGCCCGAGGAGATCAATAGAATTGTCACCGATAGTCTAAGCGATTATTTCTTTACAACAACTATCTATGCCAACGAAAACCTGAAATCACAAGGTGCTTCTGAAGATCAGATATTCTTTGTTGGGAATATCATGATCGATACATTACTTCAAAATAAAGATCGTTTTTTCAAACCAGATCTCTGGGACAGCTTTAATCTTGTGCCAAAAAAATATTTGGTGATGACATTACACAGGCCAAGTAATGTTGACGAAGAGCTGCAACTCAAGTCATTGGTTTCCAAAATCGTGTCTTCTTCCAAAGGGCTTCCTATCATCTTTCCGGTTCACCCAAGAACCAAGTTGGTGCTTGAAAAGCTGGATCTAAACTTTGAAACCCTTCATTTTGTCGATCCTCTTGGTTATCTTCAATTCAACTATTTGGTCCAGCACGCTCTTGGAGTGCTCACCGACTCAGGCGGTATTACAGAAGAGACGACCGTCCTGAATGTCCCTTGCATCACTTTGCGTGAAAACACCGAACGGCCCGAAACCTGCGAAATGGGGACCAACGTTTTGGTTGGCAATGATCTTGATTTACTGGCCGAAAAATTAAGTCAGCTTCTCAGTGGGCAATGGAAATCGGGCGAGATACCTGAGCTCTGGGATGGCCACACCGCCGAACGCATCGTTGACCATCTAATTGAAATTTACGGGTCTTGAAGAAAGAAGTTTTAATCATAACCAATTATTTTCCGCCGGAAACCGGCGCTGCTTCCAACCGTATTTCTCATTTAGCCGAAGGCCTTGAAGCTCGAGAATTTAAGGTTTCTATTATTGCCCCGTTACCAAATTACCCGAGAGGTAAGATCTTTTCAGGATATCGTGGTCAATTCAAAAAAACAACCATAGAGCAGGGCATGACCATCCATAGACTTTGGTTATATGCCAGTAACTCAAAAAATAAGATCAAGCGACTCCTGTCGATGCTGTCTTTCAGTTTCAGTTTGGCCTGGTATTCCGCATTTAATAAAGTGCCTGATACTATTATTGTTCAGTCACCACCGCTTATCGTTGCCTTTTCAGCCGTATTGTTCTTCAAGTCCAAAAAAAGTAAACTTATATTAAATGTAAGCGATCTCTGGCCGTTGGCCGGCTTGGAATTGAATGCCATGAGGCGTAATTTCTGGTATTCTATGCTGGAACGCATTGAGCGCTATAATTATCGGAAATCCGATCTCATTCTGGGTCAGAGTGAAGAAATTATCCATCATATAAAGTCAATTTATACTGATAAGGATACACAGCTATATAGAAATTACCCGAATTTCAAGCCTACAATCAATACAGAATACACAATCCCTACGCATAAAATAAAGTTGGTGTATGCCGGGCTTTTAGGGGTTGCTCAGGGTGTATTGAAGCTTTGCCAGAATCTTGATTATTCGAAGATCGAATTTCATATTTATGGAGCAGGAGCAGAAAAAGAGGCCATTGATTATTTTTTAAAGAATAATCAAGACCTTCCCATTATGTTCCATGGTGAAGTTGAACGCGCTGATCTGCATAAGATTTTACCAGCTTATGATCTTGCTATAATCCCATTATTAAATCGAATTTATGGATCGGTTCCTTCTAAGATTTTCGAGTTTTCAAAACTTGGCATTCCTCTGCTTTATTTTGGTGGTGGCGAAGGGGAGGCCCTTGTAAAATCCTTTAATTTGGGGTGGGTTGCAGAAGCAGCTAATTACAAGGCGCTTAATTCAGTCATTTCTCAAATTGAATTGGGCATGCTTAGTAATTCAAGACGTGATCAGATCAAAGAAACAGCCGATAATAATTTTGATTTTAACTCTCAATTGGATACAATAGTCGATTTCATTTAATTGAGATCAATAGGCTTTATCTTCACCCTTAACGGCATTCATAAAAGTTTGAAAAATGATCTTAGTGTCTAATAATAGTGACCAGTTTTCGATATAAAAGATATCATATTTTACACGTCCGATAATATCTTTATCCGATTCAACTTCACCTCTAAAACCACTTATTTGAGCCAATCCGGTAATACCGGGCTTAACAAAATGCCTCACCATAAACTTATCGATCTTCTTTGCATACATGTTTGTATGGCTCACCATATGCGGTCTCGGGCCAACGACCGACATGTCTCCAAACAACACATTAAAGAACTGCGGAAGTTCATCGATACTGGTTTTCCTCATAAATCGTCCAACTTTTGTAACACGTTGATCACCTCGAGTGGCCTGATGCAAGTGTGCATCTTTATTTGGCGTCATCGATCTAAACTTATAGCAATCGAATTCTCTGTAGTTAAAACCGTTCCTTGATTGTTTAAAAAAGACCGGGCCTCTGGACTCAATTTTAATAAGTAAGGCGATCAAAGGAGTGAGCCAAGATAGCAGAAAAATGATGACTCCTGAAGAGAACAAAATATCAAATGCTCGTTTTACCACCTGGTTGATGGAATCCTGAAGCGGAATGTTTCTCAGCGACAGGATAGGTATATAATCGTAGTATTCATATTTGAGCTTTTTCGCATAAATTTCCTTATTGTCAGGAAGGAATTTCAGGATCTTCAGGTTATTGTCTGCAAAATCGACCACCTGATTGATTTGCGAAGAAGTCAACTCGGAAATTGAACAATAGATCTCATCTATATTTTCATCATTTATATACTTAAAACATGAATTCAGGTTGGCGTCATTTTCATCCGAAAAATTGAAGGTCCTCTTATGTGCATACCCATATTCGGGGTTTTTCTTAAAAAAACTTTCCAAGGCCAATGTATTCTTGTTTCGGCCCATGATAACCGTTGTTCGATAATTTCCCCCAAATTCAACACGATACTTCTGCAGCAAATAGTAAATAGTGAATTTAAATATGGTAATCAATAAAAATACCGACAAGGCGTATTTGATAATTGTTGAGGCCTCAATTTTCATTTCGTTATTATAGCCGTAAAAGGCAAAAATCACCAGGGTAAAAAGTAGGAGCTGCCTGATAATGAGTGTTAAGATGGAAACCTCCCTGGTGTATCGGTAAACGTCATAGAATTTTGAAATAACCGAAATTATAATCCATGCAAATGAAATGAAAGTGATATAGATAATTGGGTCAACCTCCTGAAAATAATAAAGTATAGCCAAAGTATTGATTATACTTAAATCAATCAAGTATGAAATAGGTCTGAGATAACCAGAATATCGGCCGTGCTTAAATAAACTCACTATCTTTTTATATGATTACTAAAATCCTTGTGCTCTCTTTTGTATAATCGTTCTTCAGGTAAGCTTTTAAAATAATTGAAGGTGATGCGCATCCCCTCCGATCGTGTTGTTTTAGGCTCCCAATCTAATAATTTTTTTGCTAATGAAATGTCCGGTTGTCGTTGTAATGGATCATTTTTAGGCAGTTCTTCAAAGACAATTTTTTGATCAGTATGTGTTAGATTGATTATCTCTTTAGCGAAATCAAGAATGGTTATTTCATCAGGATTACCAATATTGACAGGATATACATAATCACTAAAAAGCAATCGATAAATTCCTTCTACCTGGTCGTCTACATAACAAAAGGAGCGTGTTTGCATGCCATCTCCAAAGACAGTAAGGTCTTCACCCCTCAGTGCCTGTCCCATAAATGCCGGAATAACCCTGCCGTCATTAAGCCTCATTCTTGGGCCATAGGTATTAAAAATTCTAACGATGCGTGTTTCAAGTTTATGAAACCGATGATAAGCCATCGTTAAAGATTCCTGAAATCGTTTGGCTTCATCATAAACCCCTCTTGGGCCTATTGCATTAACATTCCCATAATAATCTTCTGTTTGAGGATGTACCAGTGGATCGCCATAGACCTCCGATGTTGATGCGATAAGTATTCTTGCTTGTTTGGCCTTAGCCAGTCCCAATAAATTATGCGTCCCTAATGAGCCCACTTTCAAGGTTTGTATCGGGATTTTTAAATAATCAATAGGGCTGGCCGGGGAAGCAAAGTGCAGAATATAATCAAGTTTGCCTTCTATCTTCACAAACTCAGTGACATCATGTTCAATAAATTCAAAGTTAGAATGCTTATAAAGATGATTGATATTATCTTCAACTCCTGTGATAAAGTTATCCATCCCAATCACATGAAACCCTTCAGAAACAAAGCGATCACAAAGATGCGATCCTAAAAAGCCTGCGGCACCAGTAATAAGAATTCTTTTAGACATTAATTCGCTTCTTTTCGGCCTATTGAACTATAATAAAATCCCTCTTTTGCCATATCTTCAACATCATATAAATTCCTGCCATCAAATATTACAGCTTGATTCATGTTATCCTTCAGACGATTGAAATCAGGGGTTCTAAAGATACTCCATTCGGTGCTTATTAAGAGGGCATCAGCTTCTTTGGTGGCATCGTACATACCAGTCGCATAGGAGATCTTATCGCCCAGTTTTGCCCGTACATTATTCATTGCCTCAGGGTCGAACACAACAATTGAAGCGCCTTTTTTAAGCAGGTCCTCAATCATAAATAATGCTGGAGCTTCCCTGATGTCATCGGTTTCCGGTTTGAACGCAAGACCCCAAATAGCAATCTTCTTATTCTTTAAATCATTATTGAAGTATTTCTCTAGTCGCGGAATCAAAATGCCTTTTTGTTTATCATTCACCTTAATAACGGCATTTAGTATATTGAATTCATAATTCTCTTCGCGGCCCGATTTATAAAGGGCTTTGACATCTTTTGGGAAGCAAGAACCACCGTAACCTATTCCCGGAAACAGAAAGCGTTTCCCAATTCTGGAATCAGTACCCATCCCGACCCTTACCTTGTCCACATCTGCGCCTACCTTTTCACAATAATTTGCGATCTCGTTCATAAAAGTGATCTTGGTTGCCAAAAACGCGTTCGCTGCATATTTAGTTAATTCTGCTGACCGCTCATCCATGATAATTATTGGATTTCCGGAGCGTACAAATGGCTTATATAATTTTTGCATGAGTTTTGTTGCCCGATCTGAGCTTGAACCAATTATTATACGTTCAGGTTTCAGAAAATCATCCACGGCGAAACCTTCACGTAAAAACTCGGGATTTGATACCACATCAAATTCCACATCGGTTTCCTTTGTCATAGTTTCTTTGACCATATCGGCCGTACCAACAGGAACCGTGCTTTTATCAACAATAACTTTATAGTCATCTATTTTCTGACCTATTTTCTTTGCAACATTCAATACATAAGAAAGGTCGGCCGAGCCATCTTCATCTTCGGGTGTTGGTAAGGCCAACATGATGATATTGCCATGCTCCAGGCCTTCATCCAGGGAAGTTGAGAATTTTAAGCGGCCGGCTCGAATATTTCTTTCGAACAGCAAATCCAGATGCGGTTCATAAATTGGAACCTTTCCCTGTTGCATGGTTTTAACCTTATGCTCATCAATATCGATACACAGGACATCGTTTCCGGTTTCGGCAAGACAGGTGCCTGTGACCAATCCAACGTATCCTGTTCCAACAACTGTAATTTTCATCAACTATTTATTTAGGAACAAAAATAGAAAATAATTTAAGCGTGCTTATCAAATCGGCATTTAAATCAGAAATGAAATATTCTAAAGAAAATTACAGCTGAAGCATTTGGAGGTCCTATGTGAATTTTTCCGGTTCGAATTTACGGTTCGAATATTCCAAATTGTAGACAATTTCATTGTTTTCAATCTTAAGCCATGGCTGTAAACTTTGATTCTTTTCAATTACGAAAGCAAAAAGATTGCCTTGTTTTTTAAAGAAGAAAGTGAATATTGGAATTAGAAATTTCCCCAAATAACCTACAACTCTTTTAAGCACATTTTTAGACATCGCCAATCTTTTGGTTGGAACGAGAAGACCGTAAAAAAAGTGAAACCTATGAATGTATTGTGGCATAAATGAATTCACGGTTTTCCGTACTTCATTTTCTGTCCATTTATAAACATAATTTGGAATGTGTGAATTTCGCATCCCTCCATATTTTCCATCACTAAGCGCAACAGGCTCTAATTCATATGAAGGTGCCAGATTGAATTTGTTGGCCAATGTATTAAATAAGCTATCTCTGGATTCGAATACTCCAACGCCTTTTCTTGATACACGCAGCATTTCACAAAGTCCCTTATGCGGGGATGCGCAGTGGTGCAGCCCGGCATGAACAAAGACCCAATCGAACGTATTGTTGTCAAAGGATAAGTTCTCGGCGTCTTCTTTTTGCCATGCGAACGGTTCGTAATCCTTCACGCCACCATGATAGTCAAGATTAGTGATTGTGACATTCTTAAAGCCACAATTAAAAAATGTATCTCTATCTTTTTCGCCTCCGGCAATAACAAGAATGTTGTCATCAAGGGAAACGATGTTTCCGGACACAATTTTCTTCAATGTGTTTTGATAAAAATTCATTTCAACTAACTATTCATTTGAGTGCCCAAAAATAATACAATTTTCGACTTAAAGGGAGATAGCCGATTTATAATTTCCTTATGCACTAAGGTTTAAATTCAAAATCTGCTTAAGGGTCATTCAGACGTTTTTAGATCGAGGTTTTTAAAAGCAAAGAAATTGACCAAAAACGCAAATAAGATCAGGCCGTTCTGACGTTCTAATATATTTTCCGATAGCATTACAATTGTAAAGAATATCAAAATGCTAAAAAAAAGCCAATCTTGATTCCTATAAGCCAGTTTAAAATTATAACACAGAAAAAACAGGAAAACCAGCAAGCCTGCCAGTCCTGTTTTCATGGTAATACTCAGGTATTGATTATGGGTGTTATATCGGTTTTCAAATAGGTAATACAAGTTCTCTTTATAACAGTTAAAAAGCGCTTCCTTGTCCCTGCCAATGCCATAACCGAATATTGGTTTTTCCATTATAAGATCAAGAGCACAGTCATAGATCTGAAGTCGATTGTTTGTTGAGTTGGTTTCATTTCTGTGCGAATAGGTCTCCGGTTTGAATAGCTCGGAAATCCTTTTTTGATTCACCGGAATAAAAACAAAAATTGCGCTAATACCAATTAATCCTACCAATGCGAAAATTAGCACTTTTCGCTTTGCCTTAAAGCTCAATAACAGTAGAAAAAATATGCTCATCAGTAGTGCCCCGATCACCCCTCTTCGCGCAAGAAAAAATATGGTGAATAATAAAAATAAGGTCAGTAGCGCTACACCAAGTTTCTTGAAGGCATTGTTATTAGAGTTTTTAAAATATTCTATTGAAAAAAGAACCGACAAGCCCATTGGCATCGACAAATAAATGGGGTGATCATTTAACAGTGGCATTTTCCTTCCCAGCTGAGACATACAAAATTCATAAGTTGTAGTTCCGTTGAAATAGCCAAGGTGAGCAAAATAGATGAAGATCAAAATTGAGAATACCACAGAGGACAGAAAAAAAACTTTAGCAAACAAGGATTCGATCTTCTTTGTAAACAATGATGGATAGCCCGAATGTAGTACGGAAAAAATAATTGGAATAAACAATAGTGACATTGCCATTTCAAGGCGTTTGGGAGCATCGTCTGGGTGGAACACAAACAGTAGGCTGAAAAGATATGTGAGATACAATGACGTATTGATCAGAGCAGTTTTGCCGAATTTTATTTTTCGTTCCTGAATTAAAATGAGTAGTGCCGCAAGCCCTAAGAGAATGACCAGATACCACCTTTGAATCGAGGGAACAAGCAAAAAGAGCCCAAAGGCCAGAATTGAGAAGACAGAAATTTTTTGTGCCGGTGTTTTCAATTCTTTATAAATTATTTAATTCATTCACAAATCCGTTTAATACGGTTTCTTTTGAATACCGGTCCATAATAAATTGTTTTGCCTTTCGGCCAAGTTCATCACCTAGCTCCTGGTCTGCCTGCAAGCCTTTAACAACATCTAAAATCGCCTGCAACTGGTCGTTCTGAAAATAGTAGCCTCCCTGCGAATCTTCAAAAATTTGTCTCACCTCCGACTTCCTATTCCCGGTGATAATAGATGGTCGCCCGCTGCCCATCATTCCTAATATCTTGGAGGGCATTACGGCATCAATGACCTCATCTTTTTGAAACAATATATGAAGATCGGCACTTGACAAAAGTAAGGGCAAATCTTCAAATGGTACAAGATTATAGTGTTTTGCCAAATGAAAGTCATCGAGCCTTTGCTTGACATTTTTTTGTTCAGCACCTTCGCCAACCACAATAACCTCAACATCTTTTAAGGGTTTTAATTCTTCAAGGAATGCAAAGAAAAAATCCCAATCTTGTTTGGCCCCAATATTTCCTGAATAAAGGATCTTAAAATTAGTTGAATTTAGATACGGATGTTTTTCATTGAAATCCATATTGAATTTAGAAGTATCCAGCCAATTGGATAAAAAATACCCTTTTCTTCCCGTCTTTTCTCGTAGCTTATCCAGCATTCCATTGCTGATGGTACTCACTACATGCGCACGTCTAAGTAAAAAACGCTCCACCCAGAATAAAGGTTTTGATATCATGCTGTTCGTCTTACTAAGCAATCCTGAATCTATAGCAGCATCAAATTCAAAATCCTGAATATGCACCCATAATTTGGCGCCATAGATGATTTTTAAGAACCAGCCCAGCATCACCGATGACGTAAAGGGCACAATGGCTATAACGATATCTGGATTTGAAGGTTTAAACAGATTCAATAAACTACCCAATGTAAAGCTTGAAAGATGAATTAGGCGTTTTAAAAAACTCGGATTAGCCGGAACATACTGTTTAAATCGATATACCACAACCCCGTTAATGGTCTCCTTAAAATAGCTGCCCTTAGATCTGTAGGCCTCGCTGATCTTCCATTGTGGATAATACGGAAATCCGGTTATTACCGATACTTTGTAACCTCTTTCAACCAAATATTCAGCCTTTTGCGAAGAGTATAGTCCGATAGCACTGTCTTCAGGCGAGTAATTTATACCAATAAGTGTGATGTTTTTATTCAAGGTCGTATTTGAAAACGGTTTCAAGATTATTTATAAAGGCTTCGGTTGAAAAGTTCTTACTTGCGAATTTATAATTTTCGTATAGCATTGCGTTATGGTATTCCTGTTCGTTTCTAATTTTTTCAAGTTTTAAAACGATGTCTTCCGGAGATTTTTTATCAATATATAAACCATTGACTTCATCGGTAAAAATATCAGAGATCCCAGCATGATCAGTTGTTAAAATCAGGTTTCCGGTAGACATGGCTTCCAACAATGAAATGGGCTGGCCTTCCATCAAATAATACGAGGGGAAAACAAATACATTCCCCCAAAGCAATAAGTCCTTTTTATCTTCCCCCCTCAATACGCCCATATAGTGCACATCCTTCAAAGCTTCAATGTAGGACTCTACTTTTGTCTTGGTCTTTATATCAATATGACCCGCGATTCTGGCCTCATATGGAATTCCTTTCTTCTCCATAATTTTCAAGGCTTCAAGTAAGTCCAAGATCCCTTTTTCTTCCATGAGGTTACTTAAATAGATTATATTTAAGGTCTTTAGTGACTTTTGCCTGATCATTTCCGCTGTATTCTGAACCAAGAATTCTTCTACAAAATTATAGACGACATGAATTTGGTTATTATTGAGAAAGGGGGTGAGATTTGGAATTAATGATTCTGACAACACGATGCCTTTATCAGCTTTTCCCAGGATAAATTTTGCAATACCTTTTTTTGAAGGCGAAAAATTTGAATAGGATTTATGGAGATGATTTCCATGGATATGGATAATTATTCGTTTCATTGAAAGCTTAGCCAAAGCAATGAACAGCCCATATTTTAAAATCCCAAAAAAGGTCTGCCCGGGAGTGATATAAACGATATCTGTAAAGGCCACCTTATAACATTGCAGGTTGTGTTTTATGCTCTGAATTAATTTCCTGAACGAAAATGAGCCAACATTCTCATCGAAGAAATTCAACGAAGTGTTGACCCTTTTTACCTTAAAATCAGGCTTGCCGTTAAAACCCTCAAAAACAATCTTGTTTGATAGGCTATTTCCGGTGATTGGCTCAGGAAATGGCCCGATTAATAAAAGACGTTTTGGCATAAATTACCCTTTTAATTTGTTTTTAATCCCCCTGAGAAAATAACTTCCTGACTTGTAGAAGAACCAGATAAAATAGGCATAGTAAATGTATCTAACTGCCGATCTTAAATAATATTCAAAGCTATAAAACAAAAATAGTGATAATAATAGTACAAGAACAAATGAAATACCTCTTTGATTCGCTACCAAATAGTTTCGAATTATCCTTTCAAAGTGGGCAAAAATTAAGCCCAGGATCAAGAAAAACAGGGAGGTGAAGGTGATTCCCATATTAAATACTTGTCCGTGCAATGTAAAAGGTGCGAATGGATTTAGTCGCAAGTCCGGGGCATATTTATACCATCCTATCATGCCTCCCGGCAGAGGATTGAGGCTGATATAGATAATGTACCAGTCCTGAGCGGCCTCATTTATAGTTCCTATGGTTGCGAAGAATCCAAAGATAAATGTATAATAGGTATTAAAGCCTATCGAATTTCTTATTCCAGATTCCGAATCAAAAATTGAGGCAAAATAGGGGATTAAGCCATGGTCATCCAAGGTTCGTAGAGACAATACAAAGGACATGAATATAAAGGCAAATATCAACTGAATGAAAAACCTGATTTTGTTTTTTAGCGTATTCCCCGAAGTTTGAAATACCACCAAAAGATAGATCAACAGCAGTAAAAAGGTAACCCGGGATCCGGTACTCATGGTGAGAAGTAAAACAATGATGAAATACAGAACGCTTTTAAACCTGCTCTTTGAATACAAAAGGCCTAGAAAAATAGATACTAAAAACGAGAGGATTTTGGCGATTGAGATCAAGACCTTATAATCAAAATCAGGGATATATCGGCCTCTAATAAATATCCCTTTCCCATAGGTCAGGACATAACAAAATGTAATGATCATCACAAGTGCTGAAGCCGTACTTAACAAGTGTTTAGGCAGAATGTATTTTCGAAATAAGGTGTAATCCAGTTTGCTATTAAAAACCCGCTTGTTCTTTCGTTTGGACAAATCATAAAAAATTATACAACCCACCAAAAAACAAATATTGGCTAGCATATAAAATTTTAGGACATAAAGAAAACTCTCATTGGAGACCCTGTCTAGATTGTAAAAGGAAAACTTATCGTCATAGAAATAAAAATATAAGACGGTAAGGATCAGGATTAAATAATTGAATATGAGGTAAATATAAATTGGACTTAATATCAAATACTTATAAATTCTTGTGACTATTCCTGTAAGGAACAACATGAACAAGGCTATTGATATAAGTATGAAAAGTTCCATTTATAAGATTACATTTACCATTGATCGTTTTTTTCGTAGCCCAGTTTTATCAACATTTTTCCGCCATATTTTTTAAAGACATCTTTGGCATTGTCGTTAAATTTATTCTTCCAATCTCCGGATATTCCTTTTCTTAAAAAACTACTGGTATCTTCCTCCCCCTTATTGCGTTGAGTTTGACTCTCAAAAGAATACTTATGAACCACTTCTTTCAGTTTATTTTCATCGATCTCTACATTAAAGAAGTCGGCGAATAGTTGACGCAATGTCCCTTCGGTATCGTTTAAAAGGTCCTCATACTTTAACAGGTAGATATTAGAATTATTCTTGTCGTATTCATTATTCCATTGCGAATTAAAGGACTCCCAATTCCCGGGAAAATTAAAATAATGACTTTTAGGTGGTGTATGTGTAAATGAATATTCGATATACTCCGGTAAATTGTTTGTTATGTCTTCATAATTATCGAATTTCAGATTTTTCCGGGTATAGGTCACTGTTTTGGGGTCTAATTTATTCTTATTACTCCATATGAGTTGATGGTAATAAAAAGATACGCACACATCCCGACCATCTCTAACCAACCATAGTATTTTTTTATTTTTGTGAATGACGTATTTCGGTTGGTAATGGCTGTGATAAACCGATCGTCTTAATATAGGGAATCTATTTCTTGGAAAAGGAATGTCAAGATATGTTGCAACCAACTGTCCTAGCCATGAACCGCCTGATTTAGGGTATTCAACGATAAGTATTGAATCATTTAAAAAGGTCAGGCTGTTTACAAATAATAAACGCGTTGCCTGTTCCAGTTTTCCCTTTATTGTTTTAAACAATATCATTTAATAATTATACAATAAAAGAATTAATTTTTAAGGCTTTTTTAATATAAATATGAGATATGAAAAACATGCAGAGAAAGGCAAAACTTGTGGCAATCGCAGCCCCGTTAATGCCATAGGCCTGGATTAAAAAATAGTTCAACACCAAATTTAAAATCAGTGTTCCGAACATGATCCTGCTATAGGCTTTCTGATGTCCTGTCATTTGCAAAATATCACTCACGGGGCCAAATAAGCTTATCGCTATTTTTCCCAAACAAAGCACCATTAATGCAAATATGCCTGTGAAATAGACTTCGCCAAGAAATCCAAGAACGGGTCGGTGAAAAATTAAGATCCCCAGAAAAATCAATAGCCCTGAATAAAATGTGGTTCGTACAGAAAACCGTATGTTCTTCTGTAATAAATTATAATCTTTTCTGTGAAATGAATCTGATATTTTCGGAGCGACAATCGAGTTAATCGCCTCATAACTAAAGGTGATGACAATGGCTATTTTGGTCACGATATCATAAATACCAATATTAACTTCGGTCTCAAATATTCCTAATAAGATTTTATCAGACCATAGCAACAAAACATAAAAATAGGTGGAAGACATTAACGGAATGGTTTCACTTACATAGGTTCTGATGGTACTTATATTGGGCATCTTAACTTCTTCTTTTCTCAGTCTGAAAATAATCACACAAGACACTAAAAAAATGAGGGCTACGGCATAAAAATGACTCTCCATAATCAAATTGTCTTCACTTACAATAAGCAGTGGAATTAACAAAAGCAGAACCAGGGTCACAAAAAATCTTGAAAAGAAAATAAAAAATGAATAGAGGCCATTCTGTCTTACACCTCGCAGTACGCCCGAATTGATCATTATAATCACCCAGAATGGTACAGAAAGAACTGTCCACTTCAGGTAATTTGTAAACTGAGGTTTATTAAAGATCTCAGTTGCGATGTATTCAGCAAAGAAGTAAATGAGTGCAATAAGCGCACAGGAAAAAACAAAGGCGATGCCAATGCTGATATAATAAAAGGAAAAACCAACAGCATTCGATTCATAGGCTGAGAACTTCTTCGTCAGGTGAATATCAAATCCCATCTTTCCGTAAACAACAAGAATCGAGAATACGGTTAAACTTAAAGCCACAAAGCCATAAACACTTTCGCCATATTGCTTAATAACGTAAAAGGAAAAGCCATATGCGATTAAAAAACCTAATATCCTAAAGATTAAAAAATGGCTGCTTTTAAAGAGAATTTCCCTGTAATCTTTATCTCGCGAAATTTTCTTTAACAATTTGTTCATCTAACATTATCACTCCTTTATAAAACAGTGATTAGGGCACTATTTGTATTTAGAGTATCTATTTATAATTCTTGCGTTTAAGCTTTCAGATGAACTTATGGTATCATTTGCAGCAATTAGAATAGATTTTGAATCTAGATGAAAATATTCGACTAAGGCCGAATCTTGGATGATAATCCTGTCATCATTAATATTTAAGACTATTTTTTCTAAATCTATAGCGCATTCGGCATCAAAAACAATTTCAAACTCATTTGGAATATTATATTCAGGCAAAATAAAAGTAAGTCTTTGTTTCATTTTTGGTCTGCCTGTAATTTTATTAGCTAAAACGGATTGTTCACCAAAATCATCTCGAAAAATTAATTTGGGCTGTATATCATTTTTTATAACACCATCAATATAAATCCTTAATTTATTATTAAGATCAGTCTGGTCAACAATTACATTTTCAATCGATTCTTTGGGGTTGTTTTCTACAGGAACTTCAGCATCTGTTTTTTTAGATTCCTTGCATGAAAGAACTATAATTAATAAGCTTAATAGTATTACTGTTTTTTTCATATAATTAATTTTATTATTTCATGTATGTTATACAAACCCTGGGGAAAGTATTAATAATTTTCTCAATAAATTAAACAATCATGCCGGCCGCAACAGTCTCATTAGTTGTGTCATCTATTAATATAATACTCCCAGTGGTTCTGTTTTCTCTATACGAATCGATCATTAATGGCTTAGTGGTGCGAATTTTTACTTTTGAAATATCGTTCATCCGCAATTCCTTATCCTCAACATTTCTTTTAAATGTATTAATGTCGAACTTATAAACCACTTCCTTTATCATGGCTTTTTGCTCATTTGTTGTATGTCGAATGCTATATTTTGCACGCGGCCTTGACGGATTGTCATGCAGCCAGCACAGCATCATTTCAAGATCTTGAGTTGCTTCAGGTTTATTGTTCGATCGAACAATCATATCGCCTCGGCTAATATCGATATCATCTTCTAATGCCATCGAAATGGACATGGGTGCATAGGCTTCTTTCAGCTCCTCTTCGTAGGTATCGATGCTTTTTATTATTGAAGTAAATCCCGAAGGAAGCACCATGACCTCATCTCCAACTCTGAATATGCCACTTGAAATTCGTCCGGCATAACCTCTATAATCACGATGTGAATCATTTTGTGGTCGTAATACCGTCTGAACCGGAAAACGTGCATCAATCTTATTGATGTCACTGCTTATGTGCATAGTTTCCAAAGTGTGTAACAAAGGGGCACCCTGGTACCAATTCATGTTGGTCGATCGGTTCACAACATTGTCTCCATCCAAAGCACTTATAGGAATGAATCGTATGTCCTTTACCAACAGCTTTGATGAAAATTCTTCAAACTGATCAATTACTTTACTGTAGGCGTGCTCTTCATAATCAACCAGATCCATTTTATTGATACAAACAATAATATGTGGAATTTGCAATAAGGAAGCGATAAAGGCATGACGTCTTGTTTGTTCAATAACACCATATCTCGCATCAACTAAAATAATTGCTGCGTTGGCCGTTGAAGCTCCGGTGACCATGTTTCTGGTATACTGAATATGCCCAGGTGTATCGGCTATAATAAATTTGCGTTTGGGTGTAGTAAAGTATCTGTAAGCAACATCAATGGTGATCCCTTGTTCCCGTTCATCGCGCAGGCCGTCGGTAAAAAGTGCAAGATCAACTCCTTCGTGGCCCTTTTTCTTGCTCGTACTTTCTATGGCCTGCAATTGATCTTCAAATATCGACTTGGAATCGTACAATAGGCGGCCTATTAGGGTGCTTTTCCCGTCGTCAACACTTCCGGCTGTTGTAAATCTTAATAATTGGTTATTATCCAGCATTCTATTTTTTCTAAATTTTCTAAAAATAACCTTGGCGTTTACGGTCTTCCATTGCGGTCTCTGAACGTTTATCGTCGCTTCTGTTGCCGCGCTCTGTTTGACGCATGGCTGAGACCTCCTGAGCAATTTTTGTTACAGTATCGGCCTCTGATTCAATACCGCCTGTAATAGTGATATCCCCCAAGGTTCTAAAACGTACTTTTTTGGTGGTTATTTCCTCATTCTCTTCAAGAACCAGAAACTCCGAATATGGGATCCAGGAATTATTGCGCCAAACCACTTTTCGCTCATGCGCATAATACAGTGATGGAATTTCTATGTTCTCACGTTTGATATAATTCCAAACATCCATTTCTGTCCAGTTACTAATAGGGAAAACCCTAAAATGTTCACCTTCAAAATGCTTTCCATTAAACAAATTCCATAGTTCAGGCCTTTGATTTTTCGGGTCCCATTGTCCAAAATCATCCCGGTGCGAAAAAAACCGTTCTTTGGCTCTTGCTTTTTCTTCATCACGTCTCCCGCCACCAATTGCACAATCAACTTTGTATTTTTCAATAGCATCCAAAAGCGTTGTTATCTGAAGTGAGTTTCGGGTTGCATTTTTTCCTTTTTCCTCCGCAACACGGCCGTCATCAATTGAATCCTGAACAGATCCAACGATCAAATTGACGCCCAATTCAGAAATAAGTTTATCTCTGAAATCAATGGTTTCAGGAAAATTATGCCCAGTATCGACATGCATTAAAGCAAATGGAATCCTTGACGGGTAAAAGGCCTTTCTCGCCAAGTGCGTTACTACAATGGAATCTTTCCCTCCTGAAAATAAAATAACAGGATTCTGAAATTGTGCCCATACCTCACGTAATATGAAGACCGCTTCACTTTCTAATTCATCTAAGTAGTTTAAGTAATATTTACTCATTTTTGAGGTTTAATCTTGGTTTGATATATGCGATAATCCTATCTACCGCCTGATCCACTGATTCTTTTTCCGTTTTAATTTCAATATCTGGATTATCAGGAGCTTCATATGGCGATGAAATCCCGGTCATATCCTTGATCAATCCCGCTCTGGCCTTTTCATATAAGCCTTTGACATCCCGTCGTTCACATTCGGCTAAGCTGGTGTTGACAAAAATTTCAACAAAGTTAACATCTTTGACAATATCGCGTATATTATCTCTGTCTTTTTTATAGGGCGATACAAAGGACGCAATCACCACTAATCCGGCATCAATCATTAGATTCGCAACCTCGGCAATGCGCCTGATGTTTTCTGTACGGTCCTCAGCTGAAAAAGAAAGGTCCTTATTGATTCCATTACGAACATTGTCACCATCAAGTGCATACGTTTTTATGTTGAGGGCATGCAACTCTTGTTCCAGCCGGTTGGCAATGGTCGATTTCCCCGATCCCGATAGGCCGGTAAACCAGATCAATAATGAATTATGAGTGTTTGATTTTCTTCTGTCTGTTGCAGATACTTTATATGTATGCGGCTTGATATTCTCTTGCATGCTCATTTTAACTTCTCTAAACAATCGCTTTGCATATAATCCGTCAGATTATATACTGTTTTTTAGAGGGATGAATTTTGCAAATTTCGTAAATTATTTGCCGAACTGCAATATATATCGCTATTTCATGCTTTTCAAATAATCAATACTACCGCTTGCTTTTCTATTCTTTTGGTTTTACCAGAAAATACGGGTTAAGAAGATTTTGTTTGTTATAGACCAGCGGTTCACCGGTCTCTTGTGAAATCACGTCAATCCCAACAGCATTACAAATGGCCTGTCCGGCAGCAGTATCCCATTCCCAGGTGGGTGCGAATCTTGGGTACATATCAGCCTGCCCATCGGCAACAAGACAGAATTTAAGTGAGCTCCCCTTTGAAACGATTTCAACTTGTAATCCTTTTGATTTTAGATCGTCAACAAAATTTAAGGTGTCCTCATTCATGTGTGATCGGCTGCCAACAACCTGAACACTATTGGTATCCGTTTCTTTTGGTAACAATGGTTTCGATAACGCATAAACCTTATCAATAGATGAGGCATGTGAATCAACTTCCGCCTTAAATGCTTTGTTCTCTTCAACATTGGCGTAATAAAGTGTCTTTTCAGCCGGCACATAAATTACCCCACAAATTGGTTGCCCTTGTCGCACCAGCGCAATATTGACCGTAAATTCTCCATTGCGTTTTATAAATTCCTTGGTCCCATCAACCGGATCGACAACCCAGCAACTGTTCCAATGTTTCCTTTTTGAAAAGTCGATCTGCTTATTCTCCTCGCTGATGACCGGGATCTCAGTTAAAGCTAAATGACGATTGATTATGGTATTTGCTTTGAGGTCAGCTTCTGTTAGTGGTGATTGATCATCTTTGTATTCAATTTCAAAGGCCTGTTTATAAACAGACATAATTGCTTCGCCAGCTTCAAGACTCGCTAGTATGGCTTTTTCAAGTAGATCAATTGTTTTCAATATACCAATTATATAGAGTTCTTATTCCTTGGTCCAACTCAACCTTGTGCTTCCATCCCAATCCATTCAACTTAGTGACATCCGTAAGTTTTCTCAAAGTCCCATCCGGCTTTTCAGAATTAAATTCCAATTGTCCATTATATCCTATTAAGGATTTTATTTTTTCGGCCAGTTCTCGTATGGAAATATCTTGTCCTGTGCCAATATTAATATGTGTATTCCGAATTTCTGTCTGATTCTTTGAATAGGTGTCTGTAAAATCTCTTTGCTCCATAATGAACACACAAGCATCTGCCATATCTTTTGACCATAGAAACTCCCGTCTTGGATTTCCCGTGCCCCAGATCTCAACACTATTTGCACCTACTCCAAAAGATTTCAGGTAGGAATTAGCTTCTTCAATAGTCGCTGATTTAGTATCTTCTAAAATTTCCTTTTCATTGCCGTCTTCAAGCAGCTTCGCCAGATGAATTTTTCTGATCAATGCAGGGAGAACATGCGATTTCTCCAGGTCGAAATTATCATTTGGCCCATACAGGTTCGTAGGCATGACCGAAATAAAATTGGTTCCGTACTGCAAATTATAGCTTTCGCACATTTTGATCCCTGCAATTTTTGCAATCGCATAAGGTTCATTGGTATACTCTAGCGTATCGGTAAGCAAATAGTCCTCCTTCATAGGTTGCGGTGAATTCTTTGGATAGATACAAGTACTTCCAAGAAATAACAACTTTTTCACCCCATTGACATAACTTTGATGAATGACATTGTTCTGAATCATGAGGTTTTCATAGATGAAATCGGCGCGATACACATTATTGGCTATTATGCCTCCTACTTTTGCAGCAGCTAAAAACACATAGTCCGGTTTAGCAGATTGAAAAAAATTGGTCACTGCTAACTGATCTGAAAGATCCAGTTCCTGATGTGTTCTTGTTATCAGGTTCCGATATCCTTTTGACTGTAGATTTTCAAGAATGGCGCTTCCAACAAGACCGCGATGCCCTGCTACATATATTTTTGAATCTTTTTGCATGCCTGCTATTCGAAATAATTTTTAATTCTATAGCCTCCTTGCTGAAGAAAATCTTGCTTTTTCATCAATTTAAGATCGCTCGACATCATATCTTCAACGAGAGCTTCAAGATCGTATTCCGGTACCCAGCCCAATTTTTCTCTGGCCTTGGTCGCATCGCCAACAAGCAGTTCAACTTCAGTTGGGCGATAGTATTTTTCATCTACCGCGACCACTTCCTTGCCAATTTCAAGTTGATAATCAGGGTTTGAACAGGATTTGATATAGCCTTTTTCATTTGCTCCCTCTCCCTTGAATTCCAATTCAACACCAATATGATCAAATGACATTCTTACGAAATCACGGACTGATTTCGATTTCCCTGTCGCAATGACCCAATCTTCGGCTTCATCTGCCTGGAGGATCATCCACATCATTCTTATATAATCCTTTGCATGGCCCCAGTCCCGTTGTGCGTTTAGATTCCCCAGATACATTTTGTCCTGTAAGCCAATCGCTATCCTCGAGGTGGCGCGCGTAATCTTTCTGGTTACGAAAGTCTCTCCTCTTATGGGAGATTCATGATTGAAAAGTATGCCGTTGCAGGCGAAGATTCCATAGGCTTCTCTGTAATTCACCGTAATCCAATAGGCATACATTTTGGCAACTGCGTAGGGGCTTCTTGGGTAAAAGGGTGTTGATTCGGTTTGTGGTATTTCCTGAACTTTACCATATAATTCTGAAGTCGACGCCTGATATATTCGCGTTTTCTTTTCTAGTCCTAGAATTCTGACGGCTTCAAGTATACGAAGCGTTCCGAGGCCATCAGCATTCGCTGTATATTCTGGTGTTTCAAACGACACATGAACATGGCTCATCGCAGCCAGGTTATAGATCTCCTGGGGTTGGACTTCCTGGATGATCCGAATGAGGTTGGTACTATCGGTCAGATCACCATAATGGAGAAAGAAGTTTCGATTCTCAACATGAGGGTCCTGGTATAAATGATCAATGCGATCGGTATTGAAAAGGGAGGACCTTCTTTTAACACCGTGAACTTCATATCCCTTTTTTAAAAGGAATTCGCTTAAATATGCGCCATCCTGTCCTGTGACTCCGGTAATTAAGGCTACCTTTTTTTTCATGCTATTAAATTTAAGTAGGTCATTGTGAATTGTGGTATTAATTTTCAGTGTGCAAATGTAATGTTTTTGAAGGGGATTTCAATATGGGTTAATAATAAATAAACCGGATCATTGCTTCGAAAGCATCTTTTTCATGAGTTTATCAAGGCTATTTTCCCAGCTATCTATACGATCATATATCGATTCTATTTCTTTAGTACTGAGAACACTGTTGGCTGGCCGTTTTGCCCTTGAAGGAAAATTGGAAACACCTTTGATCCTTGAACCATCATAAGACGGAAAATAGGAGGCAATACGTTTAGCAAATTCAAACCAATTGGTGCTGTTCGTTGTCCCAAAATGATAGATGCCAAAGTTCAAGTCACCACTTATAATTATAAAAAAAATAAATCGGGCGAGTTCATAACAACTCGTCGGTGATCCCAATTGGGTGTCAACAATATTCAGGTCTTCATTCATTTCAAGCTTCCTAATAATGGTTTTGAGAAAATTCTTTCCATGGTCTGAATATAGCCAGGATGCCCGAATAATATAATACTTCTCTAAGTGTTCTTTGATCTTGAGTTCTCCTTCGAGCTTTGATGCACCATAAACATTTATCGGATTAGGTTGGTCGTGTATGGTATAGGCTTCATTCTTAGTGCCATCAAACACATAATCTGTAGAGAGATGGATCAAAACGACTTTGTTTCTTTGACATGCCTCGGCCAAATATCCTACGGCTTCAGCATTAATTAAAAAGGCCGTTTCAGGATCATCTTCGGCACCATCGACATTGGTGTAAGCGGCACAATTTATACAATAGTCAAAACTATGATCCTTGAAGTAATTGCCCAAGTTATTTTGATCGGTTATATCCAGTTCATCTTTCGAAACAAAAATAAAATGAATCGCTTTTTGATGGCTCTTGTAAAGCCCTTTAATGCATTGGGCCAGTTGGCCATCGGCTCCGGTAACAATTACTTTTAAACTCATTTGAATGCATTTTCAAATGTAGGCAGCTGCTTGTCTTTTTCAGAAAGAATGATTTGGTTTTCAGGGTAATTCCAATCAATGTTCAGTGTGCTATCATTGTAAATGATCCCCGACTCAGCTTCTTTATTATAGTAATTGTCGCATTTATAGCTGAATATTGTATTGTCTTCCATGACAAGGAAACCATGAGCAAAACCCCTTGGAATAAAAAGTTGTTTTTGAGACAGTTCATCCAGTTCAATTGAAAAACTTTGACCGAATGTTGGTGAATCCTTTCTGATATCGACGCATACATCCAGGACTTTTCCTTTAATGACGCGTACAAGTTTAGCTTGTGCAAATTCTCCTTTTTGATAATGCAATCCCCGAAGTACACCAGATGAGGACTTTGACTGATTGTCTTGTATAAAAGAGGTTTCGAAGCCAAGGGATGTTGAAAAATCTCTGTGGTTATAACTTTCAAAAAAATAACCTCGGTCATCTCCAAAGATTTTTGGAGTGATCACAAAACAGCCTTTTAAATGGGTTTCTTCAATTAACATATTATTTCAATTGTTGAAGATATTTTCCGTAACCGCTTTTCAGTAAGGGTTCTGCCAGAGCAAGAAGCTGGTCTTTATCGATATAGCCCATTTTATATGCCATTTCTTCAATACATCCAATTTTAAGGCCTTGACGTTCCTCAATGACCTGGACAAATTGAGAAGCCTGCATGAGAGAATTAAATGTTCCTGTATCCAGCCAGGCCGTTCCTTTATCTAGGATCTGAACTTTTAACTGCCCTTTGTTCAAATAGGCTTTATTGACATCGGTAATTTCAAGTTCTCCTCTAGCACTCGGCTTAATGTTTTTCGCGATTTCGACAACCTGATTGTCATAGAAATATATTCCCGGAACCGCATAATTTGATTTCGGCTGTTTCGGTTTCTCTTCAATGGAAATCGCCTTATTTTGGACGTCAAATTCAACAACACCATAGCGTTGAGGATCCTGCACATGATACGCAAAAATTACACCGCCCTGATCTGTTATACAGGACTGAAGTGTTTGCTCAAGTCCGGACCCATAAAATATGTTGTCACCAAGAATCAAGGCCACTTTATCATCTCCAATGAAGGGCTCGCCAATAATAAAAGCCTCAGCCAGGCCATTGGGTTGCTCCTGTATTGCATATTTAAAGCTACATCCAAATTTTTTGCCGTCTCCCAGGAGCTCCTTGAATCTTGGGGTATCTTTTTCTGTGGAAATTATCAGGATTTCGTTGATCCCAGCCGACATTAAAGTCGTTAAGGGGTAGTAGATCATTGGTTTATCGTAAACAGGCAACAGTTGCTTACTCACCACTTCGGTAAGGGGATGCAATCGCGTGCCTGATCCTCCTGCAAGTATAATTCCTTTCATTTTAGCCCTTATATTTATTTATGTACCAGCTTATGGTCTTTCTAATTCCGGATTCGAAATTTTCATCGGCCTCCCACTTCAATTCCTCTGTTATTTTTGAAGCATCGATAGCATATCGATAATCATGCCCGGGACGATCGGTGACAAAGCTGATTTGATCTTTATATGAATTATCCTTTGGTTGTATGTCGTCTAAAATCTCACAAATGGTATTAGCAATATAAAGATTATTCCGTTCGTTATTACCGCCAATGTTATAGGTTTCACCCGGTCTTCCGTTTTCAAAAGCTAATTGAATCCCTTTACAATGGTCCAACACATAGAGCCAATCCCGAACATTAAGCCCATCGCCATAGATTGGGATATTCTCCCCGTTTAGTGCCTTTTGAATGATGGTTGGAATTAGTTTTTCGTCATGCTGCTTCGGCCCATAATTATTGCTGCAATTCGTGGT
>JABDLA010000098.1 GCA_013001965.1 Flavobacteriaceae bacterium
TTGTGCTTTAGGGTATCAACATAATTTAAAGTTAGGAAAATTCTTCAAAGAAATTTTAATCAGTACTAGTTGCGCTTTAAATACTTTAGTTATAATTCGATAAAACTCTTTTGATATCAAGGCAAAATTGATCGGGTTCCTCAAAAAATGGAAAGTGGGCCGAGTTTTTAAATATGACCAATTCTTTTTTTGGGGCTGTCACCATTTCATAATACTCAGTGATCAATTGATACGGCGTTGTATAATCTGATTGGCCTACGAAGAAATAAACCGGAACCTCATAATCGGTTAATTCATGATAAATACTCTTTGTCAACACATTATACTTCATATGTGCCGAACTGAACGAAGACCCTTTTGCCAATTCTATGGCTTCCTGCAGCGTGTATTCGGGAGCCTGTAATCCCGACCAGATCAATGGGAAAAAAGATGTGCTGTGTTTTAATTCACCTCCAAATTCGAAAAGCCAATTTTCAATATTTGTATTGTTTTGTGCATCAAGAGCATCCAGAATCTCATTTCGGTTGTTTATAATGGCCTGTTCCCTTATAAATTCTTCTTGAAACACTAATGACTTTGAGTCGTCAACAACTTGTCCAATTGAAATGTAAGCGCTAAATAAATCGGGTCTCTCATTTATCATGATACTTCCTAAATATGTTCCAAACGAATGCCCCACCAATATGATTTTTTTTTGTCCGTATCTCCTTTTTAAGGTATCGATTAATTCATAGGCATCGTCTATTAGCTGACGAATGTTCATGCTTTCGGCCGAAGGTTTATTCCTTGAATAGGTTTTGCCCGCGCCTCGTCTATCCCATTGAACAACAGTAAAATCGGTTTCGAGCGGTCGTTGAAATTCATGAGCCATATACATCATTGGCATTCCCGGGCCACCATGTAGAAACAACAGGATAGGGTTTTCTGTATTATGAGAACGTATTAAAACGCTTTGTTCTAGACCTCCAATTGTAATGTACTCTAATGAGGCAATGGAGGTAGTATTATCCGATCTGATTTTTGGTGTTCTCTCCGGCCAAAACCACCAAACGATGGTCAACAAAAGCAGGATCAATATAGCGCTTAAAATAATCTTAAGTATTTTCTTTAACACCTTCATATAAAGAGTGATATTAAAATTAAACACAAGGATAATGGCAGGAATGAACAGTATTTAAAGTTAGGGATTTTCTTTGAAGAATTTTTAATTAACAGGTCAAATACCTGATGTTTAGAGCGCATCAGAATGACAGACCTGCGTAGCCCTAAGTTGATATTCGTGAAAATAAATTCAGGTACCGACTAAGGGTTTCAATTGACGGTCATTTCTTTAGCGGCGGGAAAGTAGTTCTTTGTATTATTCTCAATTGTTTTCTTAAGATTAATAAGATTTGTTTCCTCTTGCGCTTTAATCGAACCGCCCATTATAGCCATTAAGGACCTTGAGATCATCCCATTTCCAATTGTGGTCGAACTTGTATTTATTTTAGTTTTTCCATCAAGCTCAGTCATGACCAATGTATAATCCATATTCATGAAGTCTGAGGTATATGACATTGTGATGGATTCATTCGGTTTGATTTCCTTAATCGTTTCTCGTATGGTCATGAGCTGTCCGTTATTATCAAAATAAACATCAGATACTGCACCAACTGTCCCTGGCGTGCCACTTATATGTTCAATTTTTTGAAATCCGGGTAACCATTCAGACAATTTCTCTTCATCCTGTGTAACGGCCCAAGATTCAGCGACCGGCTTTTCGACCATTATTTCACAGTCATATGATACTTCAGGTTTGATCAGCCCCAAAAGGATGAATACAATAATTAAGACGGCCAGGATTCCAAAGATGTATTTTAAATATTTCATAGGAAAGGTATTTTAATATCTAACCAATAAATTTACTGATGATAAGCTGCATTATGTGTTAAGGCATTTCCACAAGAAGCACAGTTACCCGCAGCTCCAGCACCTCCAGCACATCCTTGTCCGCAGATATAATGAAATACTCCTGACGTATTTGTAGATGTCTCAGCAGCTGGTGTTAAAAATGGAGAATCGGTTTGAGTATTGTTGGTGTTGTTGTTGTTGTTATGAAAGGCCTGGTTATGTGCTAAAGGGTTTCCGCATGTCGCACAATTACCTGCTGCTGCGGCACCTCCTTCACAACCGTTAGCACAGGTATAATGATAGACGCTTGCTGTACTCTGCGAAGTTTCATTATTTGTTGTATTTGAAGCTTTGAACGGCTGAGGGTCGGCTTGCTTTGGGGTGTTCGTATTTGTTTTGCCATCTTCCTTACAGCCATAAAAAGTCATGACTGCACCTAGAACAAGTAGTGTTAGAATCTTATAGTAGTTCATAATCGTATTTTTTTATAGTGTAAACTTACATAAATTTTTATCATTCCGATCAATTTGAACGGACCAGTGGATGAAATCCACCATAAACCATGCGACTGGCATCAAAAATTAGTCGTGATGGATCAATTAAAGGGGTGATTAAATCTTTCATTCTAGGGTCGGCGGGGACTTTTGTATTAGCAAGGTCACGCGCCTCGCGTGATTTGAACACGACCCATCCAAATATTATGACCTCATCCTCTGTGGCATCTACCAGTTCGGTAAAAGACCTGGTACCCTCCAAATAAAGGTCATCGCCAACATATTCAAAGTAGGCGAGGGCACCATATTCTTTCCATATATCAGCAACCTTTTCAGCTATGCGCTTGTATTCATTCAGCTGATCCTGTGGAATTGGCAGTACAAATCCGTCGATGTAATTTGACATATTTCTTCAATTTTAAATGTTTTATTTTTTTGCTCTTTTTATCAGATTATAGCCCCAATTATAATGGCTTGAGGTGTTCGCCCTAAGATAGGTTCCCAAGGAGGATGATCCTGTCCATTTGTATCGCTTTTTCTCGAACAATTCCTCATCTGTATGGCTTTGAATGATCTTTTGAAGCTCTTTATAAGAAGCTTCAAAGTCTTTTCTTATGCTTTCTAAGTTATGATTTTGATAGTCAGCCCAAATTTTTTGGTTCAGGGCTTTCGTATCTTTCCAGCTATAGCCTTTGGCAGGCATATCGGGTTTTTCTCCGGTCATTCCTACCGTATACCAATCGATGAACATCTTATGCCAATGATGCAGGTGTGCAATAACATCCCTAATGTTTCGATTCATGGTGCCTTTCGGAAAGTCAGATTTTTGTTCTTCGCTGGAAAAAGAATCGATCAGGCTGTTCAGCCTATGATAGTTATCCCGACTTTGTTGGATTAATTCTTCCTTTGTTTTAGGAACAGGCATTTATTGATATTTTTCATTTAGTTTATTTATCAATGCCTTGAAACGGGGTTCATCCCGAAGCGAATCATAATCTTTATCTTGTTCAATCCATTCTTTGCTTCCGAATCCTTTTTCGATTGCAGTTTCTAGTAAACTCAAGGCCTTTTCTTTATTACCGTCCCTTGCAAACAGGCATGCCCCATTAAAAATTACACCTTGATCTTTCGGGTATAACTCTAATGCCATGGTAATCCATTCAAT
>JABDLA010000100.1 GCA_013001965.1 Flavobacteriaceae bacterium
ATCCGGGTATCAACAAAACACCATGGGCGAAACAGGAACTATGCTTAACAGACCCTTTTGGAAACAAATTGATTTTCTTCAAACCTTGACAAAATATGGAAAAGAGTAATAAATTTCTTGGAGTTGGAATTTTAACGGCAATTACTGCTTCGCTATGCTGCATTACACCCGTTTTAGCACTTTTTGCCGGAACAAGTGGAGTTGCTTCAACCTTCTCCTGGTTAGAGCCATTCAGACCTTACCTCATAGGACTAACAATTTTGATTCTTGCTTTGGCATGGTATCAACAATTAAAACCGAAAAAAGAAGTCGATTGTGAATGTGACCCAGAAGACAAACCAAAATTCATACAGTCCAAAACATTTTTGGGCATAGTTACCTTGTTTGCCATTGTTATGTTAGCCTTCCCATACTATTCAAGTATTTTTTACGCTTCGCCCGAAAAACAAATAATTGTCGTTGATAGATCAGACCTTAAAACAGTAGAATTTAAAATCAGCGGAATGACCTGTACAGGATGTGAAGAGCACGTGAATCATGAAGTAAACAAACTTAATGGAATTGTAAGTTCAAAAGCATCCTACGAAAAAGGAAACGCGATTGTAGCATTTGACCAAACCAAAACCAATGAAGCCCAAATTGAGCAGGCAATTAACGCCACAGGTTATAAGGTGACTAACAAAAACGAAAACTAATGCAAGTTATTTTAAAATCGGAATTAACGTGTCCCAAATGTGGGCATAAAGAAATTGAAGAAATGCCAACAAATGCTTGTCAATTCTTTTATGAATGTAATAATTGTAAGACAGTCCTGATGCCAAATGAAGGAGACTGTTGTGTTTATTGCTCCTTTGGATCGGTTTCTTGTCCACCAATTCAACAAAATAAAAATTGCTGCTAAGCAATGAAAATGAATAAGAGGAAAGTGAAGTTAAGGGATTTAAAACCAGGTTTAGAGAAGCAACATAGTCGCGATGATGGTCATAATCATAACAGTCCTAGGAGCATTTCAAATTTAAAAACCTATTTGCCCGCTATTTTCAGTTTTGTCCTGTTGATCGCGGGCATAGCCGTAGATTATTTTGAGACCTTTCCAAATTTTTCTGGTTGGATTCGTATTCTTTGGTATCTCATAGCCTATATTCCCGTTGGTTTCCCAGTAGTAAAAAAAGGATGGGAGAGTATTATACAAGGCGATTTCTTTACAGAGTTCTTTTTAATGTCTATCGCGACCATTGGTGCATTTGTAATTGGCGAATATCCCGAAGGCGTTGCGGTAATGTTGTTCTATGCAGTAGGTGAATTATTTCAAAATGCAGCAGTTAACAAGGCGAGGGGAAATATCAAAGCATTATTAGATGTTAGGCCCAAAGAGGCTAATGTCTATCGTAACAACGATTATGAAAGTGTTTCACCAGAAAATGTAAGCATTGGTGAGAAGATTCAAATTCGAGTGGGGGAAAAAATTCCATTGGATGGAATCTTATTATCTGAAAGAGCATCCTTAAATACCGCTGCTTTAACGGGTGAAAGTAAACCCGATTCTATAATAAAAGACGCCAAGGTTTACGCAGGCAGTATCAATTTAGAAAGTGTTATTGAAGTTGAGGTAACCAATAAATTTGAAGATAGCTCTATTGCCAGAATATTGGATTTAGTCCAAAATGCGACAGCACGTAAATCTAAAACGGAACTATTCATTAGACGGTTTGCACGGATCTATACGCCTATCGTAGTGTTTTTGGCTATTGGAGTTACTTTCCTACCTTATTTCTTTGTCGATGATTATGTCTTTAGAGATTGGTTCTACAGAGCCTTGATTTTCTTGGTGATTTCATGTCCTTGTGCGTTGGTAATTTCTATTCCGTTGGGGTATTTCGGTGGATTGGGTGCAGCTTCGAAAAACGGTATTTTGTTTAAAGGTGCTTCATTTTTAGATGCTATGACCACGATAAATACACTGGTAATGGACAAAACAGGAACTGTTACCAAAGGTATATTCAAAATCAAGGAAATCGAAGCTATAGGTTGGAAAGAATCTGAATTTATGAAATACCTAATGGCTTTGGAAGAGCAGTCTACACACCCTATTGCAAAAGCCATAATGGAATATAATTCAACCGATGACGACTATGAAGCAGAAGAAGTTTCTGAAGTTGCCGGTAAAGGATTAAAAGGAATTGTAAATGGTAAAACTGTTTTAGTAGGAAATAAAGCCTTAATGGCTGCCAATAACATAGCTGTTCCAGCTGAAACGGAATCTATTGTAGAATCTATCGTATTAGTAGCCATCGATAAGACTTTTGTCGGCTACGTTGTCATTGCAGATGAATTAAAACAAGATGCAAAGGAAACCATTACAGCATTGCATAAAGTTGGAATCAAGAGCATTATAATGCTTTCCGGTGATAAAGATTCAATTACCCAACAAGTCGCCAAAGAGTTAAATATTGAAAGTGCCAAAGGTGGCTTACTACCAGAGGATAAACTTAACGAAGTAGAAACTTTAAAGAAAAATCCTGAAAACAAAGTGGCTTTTTTAGGTGATGGCATTAATGATGCACCGGTTTTAGCAGCGAGTAACGTAGGTATTGCAATGGGTGGTTTAGGCAGTGATGTCGCTATAGAAACAGCTGATGTCATCATCCAAACCGACCAACCGTCAAAAGTAGTTAGAGCTATTAAAATAAGCCGTTCCACGCGAAAAATCGTTTGGCAGAATATCATTTTAGCTTTTGGTGTTAAGGCCATAGTGCTCATTTTAGGAGCGGGTGGTTTAGCCACAATGTGGGAAGCCGTATTTGCAGATGTAGGCGTTGCATTATTAGCAATTTTAAATGCAGTTAGATTACAGAAAATGAGTTGGAGTTGACGATATTTATTAACTAAATTTCTGTTAAAGAAAACCTCATTTATTTAAATTTGATACCTTTGTATGTAGTGATGAAACAGCTAATCCATAA
>JABDLA010000127.1 GCA_013001965.1 Flavobacteriaceae bacterium
CTTTACAAAGAAAACCCCTGTTGCTTTGCAACAGCAGTGTTTTTATTAGAAGAAACAAGATGCGAGCATCGGTTTCTTCTAATAAAAAAACCTCTTGATTTCTCAAGAGGTTTTCTTTGTAGCGGGAGCTGGACTCGAACCAGCGACCTTCGGGTTATGAGCCCGACGAGCTACCTACTGCTCTATCCCGCGATATAGGATTGCAAATATACAATGCTTTTTTATCATAGCAATACTAATGCCAAAAAAAATGCTGCATCAAAATTGAAGCAGCATTTCTTAAAATCTAATTATCTGTTTATTAATTAATCTGTATTTGCGACTGCACTATTTTTCCTGGCAGCTAAATTTTTATATTCAAATTGAACCATATTCGGAAAGGACTGACCCAAGGCAACAAAATCGCCTTTAAGATCATTATCATTTAGCATCAATACTTCCAAATTAGAAAGTTGTGCTATTTCCGAAGGAATATTTCCATAAAACAAGTTGTTCGATAATATCAATTCTTTAAGTTTGGTCAGTTGCCCAAGTCCTTTTGGGATAACTCCAATTATCTTATTGTCATATAAGCTCAAAGATTCCAATTGAACCAACTTAATAATCGTAGCCGGTAATTTACCTGTGAAGGCATTGCTGCTTAATGACAATGTTTTTATATTTTCCAATGCACCAATTTCATCAGGAATAATACCGGATAAATTGTTATTGAATAACTCCAAAGCTTCGAGTTTTGTCAAATTACTGATCTCTTTAGGTAACTCACCTTCTATGGCATTCATAAATAATTCTAACACGGTAAGTTCCTTGAGATTTCCAATGCAGGAAGGTATCGTTCCTTCAATGGAATTAAAGGCCATATTCAATGTCTTTAAATTTGACAAGTCTCCTATGGTATTAGGAATTGATCCGGAGATCTTATTTCTGAACAAATTTAAATTTTGAAGATGTGTAAGATCACCCAATTGATAAGGCAATTGACCATCTAAATTATTAAAACTGAGGTCCAGGGAAATGACTTTTCCATCTAATACATCAACACCATACCAGCTGGAAACATCCTCATTGATATTCCATGAATTCGTCCAATTGTCTCCTTTGGTGGCATTGTAAAGTGCTATTAAAGCATCTTTTTCAGTTGAAGAAACGCTGCCAAATGCAAACGTCACCATTAAAAATAATAGTAGAGTTGAGTTTAAGGTTTTCATAGTAAGTAGATTTAACTGGGGGGTCGAAAATCTGAAACGAACTTAGACATTATTCCAATACGTTCCAATTTTATTCGATAAACAACAACAGCGTAAGAATATGACTACTTTATACTATGTTGTTCGTCGATATTTTGGCCTATTGCCCAATATTTGATGCTTCAAAAGCAACTAGCTCCTCATCTTCAATTTTAACAATTAGCCTAATGGGATGACAACACACCTCGCAATCTTCAATATAATTTTGATGCTTTTGAGAATAATCTATGAGCATTGAAATCTGCTCCCAGCAATAAGGGCATTGAAAGAAATGTTCTCTCATCTTTAAAATTCAACATTCAATAATTGACCCACCAATTGAAGATATCTCAGTTCAGCTATTTTAGCCGCATATTTTGCTGAATTTTTGGTGACTTGCGCATTAAGAAGATTTAATTGTGCCTGACGAAACTCAATACTGCTAATTTGACCTAGTTTTAATTGTTCTTCTGAGCGTTCAAAATTATTACGGTTAGTCATCACGTTTTGCTCCTGCATTCTGTAGATTTTCAGTGAATTTTCATAATCCCCCCTCGCATTTAAAATATCTCGTGCTACCTGCTGCTCGAGTTGTTGCTTCAATATTTCCTGATTTTCATACACGATCTTTGCATTTTTTAAAGCATTGATCGAACGACCTCCATCGAAAAGATCCCAGCGAAGTGTCGCACCCACAGTTAATGTATTGGACGTATTGGTTGTCCCCGGGAAAAAGGCCGATGCAGGATTTTCATTTCGGTTCCATCCATAACTTCCATTTAATCCCAGGCTTGGTAACAATAAGGCCCTCGTATTTTTAATGGCATAATCACTTATTAAAATATTGGAATCTGCCTGAAGTAAAGTCACATTATTCCGGTCTAATTCTAAAAAATACTCTTCCAATTTTATCGGGTCAATAAAAGTCACCGTTGTATCAACCACCATCATTTGTTCCAGATTGCGATTCAAAATCACATTGAGGTCTCGCCTCGTATTCTCAAGGAGTTGCTCAGTATTTAAAATGTTTATACTGTCGGTGGTCACATCAACCTGGGCGTTTAATACATTGAGTTTATTGCTCTGCCCATACTCGAACTGGTAGTTGGCACGTTGCTCTCTGTTTTTTGAAATATCCAGAGCTTGCTCCAGAGCTTCAAGGTTTTCCTGGATCCTGGCCACTTCAAAATATACTGTGAATAATTGCAAAGTAGTTGACTCAATCGTTTCCCGTGCTTGCAATTCGGTGAGATTATAGGTTTCCTTTAATTGTTTAAAGTTATAATAACGCCCAAGCCCGTCAAACAAGGTGTAATTTAAACTAAGAGCTGCATTGTAGCGTTTTGTTTCGGCATCGTTAATTTCCACATCCGGCCGAGGATTACCATCACTGTCGAGAGCACCATTAAAGTCGGTTATCGAATTCGCCTGATCAAAAGTTGCTCCGGCATTGGATGACAATGTTGGCAGGTAGTCTGAATTTAAAATGCTCTTATTATTCTCTGCTATGGCCAGCTCGTTTCGCGCTATCTGAATACCGAAGTTGTTATTTAACATCAATTCAAATGCCTCCTGCTTACTTAGCTGCAGTTCTATCTCCGGTTCCTGGCCCTGGATTTGGAAAGCCATTAATAGCAGCAATATCAATATCTCGATCTGTATCAGATTTCCTTTCATAGAGCTTCAGAATTTTCGGTAGTTTCTACATTTTGTTCGTCTGAAATTGCCCCCGTTGTACGATCAATCTTGAATTCCTCCTCTTCCTTCATTTCTTTTATGGCGCGCTCCACTTCTTCTTTTGAAACATCATCACCGGTTGCCAACCACTTTACGTTAACCTTTAGCCAGTTGTTTGCTGAAAGAAAGACCGGTAACATGAGCAAGGTCAATAGCGTTGCAAATCCAATACCATAGGCAATAGAAATGGCCATTGGTTTTAAAAATTGCGCCTGTCGGCTTTTTTCGAAAATGAGTGGAGCTAATCCGGCGATGGTGGTTAATGAGGTTAAAAAGATGGCTCTGAAACGTGAACGTCCGGCTTGATAAATCGCCTCATTAAAGGATAAGCCCTGACGTAAATTGATATTAAATTTACTAATGAGTACGAGACCGTCATTTACCATAATTCCGATTAAGGCTATGATTCCCAACATGGATAAAATATTGATTGGAAATCCATGGATCCAGTGACCCCAGGCAACGGCTGTCAAACTGAAGGGTATTAACAGAAATAAAAGGATGGGCTGACTATAGCTTCGGAAGACAAATGCTATCGTAATGTAGATGAGCAAAAGGGCTGCTAAACCAACGGGCCTTAAAGAGTCCAGCAGTTTGCCTGCTTCTCTGTTCTGACCTTCGTATGAAGGAGTTACTGTAGGATATTTCGATAAAATCTCTGGCATGATCACGGTTCGAATATCGTTGACAATATCCGTAGCACTGGTTTCGGCAGGATTTGCTAAATCGGACGAAATTTGAATCTCGCGGCGTCCATCCAAATGATTCACCGAAACATCGCCCCTTTCAATACTATAGCTTGCAATCTCATTTAACGGAATACGTGTCCCGGTAGGTGTCACAATTCGCATTTCATCCAAATTGGAAATTGAAGATCGCTCATTTCGATCATAACGTACCCAAACACGAATTTCATCCTGTCCGCGCTGAAACCGTTGTGCCTGCGTTCCAAAAAAGCCTGATCTCACCTGCGACATGACATCCCGTAAGTTCAAGCCGAGTAAATGGGCGCTTTCCTTTAATTCGATACGAATTTCCTTTATTCCTGCAGGATCATTATCGGTAACATCCTTAAGTAAAGGATTACTAATCATCTCTTCCTTGAGTTCTTCTTTCGCGGCCTTTAATTCAGCTATATTATTCCCAAGTAATGAAACTGAAACGGGGCTCCCACCAAAATTGCCACCACTCCCAAAAACAAGACTTTCCACACCTATTACAGGACCAACCAATTCTCTTAGTCTTGATGTCACCAGTGAAGAGGTCACTGCATCGGGGCGTTCTTCTCCTGGAAGCATATTGATGGTGAGGGACGCATTTGATGCTCCCGGTCCAATCGTTTTTATCACATTTTCCATCAATTCCTTTTCGCCGTCCAGATATTCTTCTGTAATCTCATCATTGACAATCCAGGCTTTCTCTTCGATCATTGATATGATGCTATCTGCCTGTTGTTCATTTGTCCCATTGGGCATGCTAAGATTAACTGAAATCCTGTCGCTGGCAATCTGCGGGAAAAACGATGTCCTGACAACACCACCTCCAATACTGCCAAGAGTTAAAATAAGCATCACAGCAAATATTGCGAAGGCAAATAGTTTATTTTGAAGACTGAATCGTAAAAAAGGGCTATATAATTTGTCCCGCATCCATTTCATTATATTGTCGCCCAGATGATTAATATATCGAAGTTTGGTGAAAAACTTTCCCAATCCTGATCTTGACTTTTCTACTTTGGGTTTTAATGCTTTGGAATGCGCAAGATGCGCAGGTAAAATGATCAAAGCCTCAACCAAAGATACCGCTAGGGTTAAAATTACAATAACCGATACCTCTCCGAAAAAGTCTCCGATCCGACCATCGAGAAACAGGAAGATACCGAAGGCCAATATAGTAGTGATAATGGCCGAAATAATAGGAGGAATAACTTCCATAGTACCATCAACTGCGGCTTGAACAGGGCTTTTACCGCGTTCATAATGCTGATAAATATTTTCTGCGATCACAATGCCATCATCAACCAAAATACCAATAACGATGATCATCCCGAATAGCGACAATACATTGATCGTCACGTTAAAATGAGGCGCAAAAATGAACATCCCAAGAAAGGCAATTGGCAATCCGAAAGCGACCCAAAAAGCGAGGCGAATATTAAGAAATAAGGAAAGGAATATTAAAACAAGGAGGATGCCTATGAATCCGTTTTCAGCCAAAAGCTGCGTTCGCTGGTTCAATGTTATTGACGAATCGCTCACGACATTAAGCGATATGTTATTGTACTTCTGATTGAATTCAGCAATGTAGTCTTTTACAGCTTCAGCAGAAGACATCAAATCCTCTGTATTTGTACTGGCAATAGTTACATTTACTGACAGTTCTCCGTTATAATAATTGGCATTAGGGGTTTCGGAAAACCGATCCCGAATGATCGCCACATCGCTCAATCGAACTGTGCGCCCACTGTTAGTCGCACGCACAATGATGGCCCCTAATTCATCACCATAATAGGAACGGTTATTGGCCCGAATTAAATATTCTTCGGTATTGGTTTTTATTGTACCTCCGGTGGTGAGAATATTGGCGCGACTAACAGCCTGGGCCACTTCGTCAAAACTCACATCATAGGCCAATAAACTATTTTCATTCACGGCAATCTCAATTTCTTCGTCAGGGTAGCCTCCAATGTTTATTTGTGATATACCGTCAATGGCCCTAAGATCATTCTCGATCTGTCGGGCAATCTGTTTTAAAGTGATTAACGGAATGTCATTTCCGCTAACCGAAAAAGTAATCGTGGGGCGATTCGGAATTTGTTTCGCAACGACAAGGGGTTCCATTCCAGTAGGGAAAGTTGGTACGCGATCTACAGCATTTTTGACTTCCAGAAGCATGAAGTCGATGTCTTTTCCTTTTTCAATTTCAACATTGATCGTTCCGCTGTTTTCTCTAGATGTCGATGTTACGCGGTCCACCCCATCCAAACCTTTTAAATTATCTTCAATTTTCAAGACAATTCCTTCCTCGACTTCCAAAGGAGATGCACCAGGATAGATAATATTTATGTTAATGATTCTTGATTCTACCAAAGGAAAGAACGACGACTTTAATGATAGAGCACCTGCAATTCCAAAAAGAAAGAATGCAATCACAATAATATTAACCGCAACATGATACTTTATGAAATAGGCAATTATTTTGCGCATGATTAATTCGTTTTCTTATTAGATTCCTCTGCCATTGTATTTTCAGAGTCCGGCCGGTCGGTATAAATCTTTACCAACATGCCTGCATAGGCACCCGGGACCATTTTACTGACCATTAGACTGCCGTCCGGCATACCCTTCAACACGACTTCTTTTTCTGAAAAGAAGATTGGATTTACCTCTTGAAGGTCCAGTATAGAATCCTTAACAACAAATAATTTGTTTCCAGATTGCAGTAAACTTCGGTCTACAGAAATCGCGTTTTCTTCTTCCCTGGCATTCAATAATGCTTCCAAATACATCCCTTCACGTAAGGCTTCATCCCGAATTTCAATAAATGCATCGATGGTTTGAGAGCTGAGATCTACATTACCGTTGATCCTTGTCACTTTGCCTTCGTACTGTTTGGTCTTGTTCATATTGTTCAAACGCACCTGCTTGCCAACTTCCAATAGATTGCCATATTCCTTATTAACCGCGACCTGGAGTTCATAAACACCCAAGTCTATAAATTCTCCCAGTTTCTGACCAGAGCGCACCAGGGTACCTTCGGTTACCAATGCTTCCGTTAATATTCCCGTAAAAGGAGCCCTGATGGAATATTTTCCCAATCGTTGTTCAAGGTTTTTAATATTATAATAGGCCGTTAAAATATTGCGGCCACTTATAAAATACTTTTCTTTTTCTGAAGTCATGTCTGGCAGATCAGCCAGCGTTTTTTTCATATCGAATTGATCCAGGTAATTCTGCCATTTGGGATAGGCCTCCGGATAATCGAGTCGAAGGTCAGGCATGATAGCGGTAAGCTGACTTAGTAAGGCACTTTTTTGTGATTGCACCGAAGCATAGAATTCAGATGCATCCAGCCGAAGAATCGTTTGACCCTGGCGGAATGTTTCACCAGCTTTAAATAATTTTTGTCCTGGTTTTAAAATACCTTGCACTTCCGAATAAAGCTCAAGTCGTCGTTTAGCAATAAGATTCCCGTTGGCCTTTATGACAATAGGAACCGTTCTGTTTTGAACAGTATCCACAAATACGGTTTTAACGACTTTTTTAGGAGCAGGGCGTACTCTTGTATTACTTGCAATGATTGCATTAGCAATTAAAACGGCCCCTACTATGAGTAAAATGCCGAGTACTGAAAGGATGATTTTCCTCATCTTAATAGTGTTAGTGGCCTACAAAGCTAACAAGCTCGATATATGACACAGTTAAAAAAATCATAAAAATAAGTATCAATTTATATCTTCTATTCGACCAGCAATTTTAGCCCAATTATCCATAAGATTTTTCAGCTCGTCCTTTTTCTCCTGATAGCTATTAAAAAATCCCGGATCTTTAGCGGTTTCATCATAGTTGATCTCCAATTGTAGATCAATTGCTTTAAGCTCATTTTCCAACTCAGAGATTTGTGCTTCGGTTTTGCTCAATTTATTCTGAAGTGATTTGAGTTTTTTCTGGTCTTCGTAGGATTGTTTGTTGCTTTTCTTAATCGTCGTTTCCTTCAGTACGGTTTTCTTTTCAGCTTCCCTTAAATTTTGCAAACTGCGTTGCTCCAGGAAAAATTCAATATCACCAAGATATTCCTTAATTTGCCTGTCTTTGAATTCATAAACCGTATTGGTAAGTCCTTGCAGAAAATCCCGGTCGTGTGAAACCAATATCAAAGTGCCATCAAATCGCTTAAGAGCCTCCTTCAACACGTTCTTAGATTGAATGTCCAGATGATTGGTTGGCTCATCCATAATGAGCACATTGAATGGCTGTAACAAAAGTTTAGCCAATGCCAATCTGTTGCGTTCACCTCCCGATAAGACCTTTACATATTTGTCAACATCCTCTCCACTAAATAAAAATGCGCCTAAAATATCTCTAACCTTGACCCTGTTCTTTTCATTTGCAGCATCGATCATGGTGTCCAAAACCGTTTTATTCCCATCCAGGTAATCGACCTGATTTTGTGCGAAATACCCAATTTGAACATTATGCCCATATTTGAGTTCACCCCCATGTTCAATTTCACCTACCATGATCTTCGCAAGGGTCGATTTACCTTGTCCGTTCTGTCCAACAAATGCGATTTTACTCGACCGTTCGATCATGAGATCCACATGATCTAATACCTGGAGTTCGTCATACTGTTTTGAAATATCATTCATTTCAAGGACTACCTTTCCCGGCTGAACCGAAACAGGAAAAGTTATTCGCATCACGCTGTTGTCGTCAGCATCGACTTCAATGCGTTCTATACGATCTAATTTTTTAATGAGTGATTGCGCCATGGAAGCTTTAGAAGCCTTTGCCCGGAATTTATCGATCAATTTCTCAGTTTGTTCAATCTGTTTCTGTTGATTTTTTTGAGATGCCAATTGCTGCTGACGGATCTCATCTCGCAAGATCAAGTATTTTGAGTATGGTTTGTTGTAATCATAAATACGTCCTAAGGAAATTTCTATGGTCCGGTTGGTGACTTTATCAAGGAACATTTTATCGTGAGAAACAATAACAACAGCCCCTTGGTAATTCTTTAAGAAATTCTCAAGCCAAATGATAGATTCGATGTCGAGATGATTTGTAGGTTCATCCAAAAGCAGGATATCATTGCCTTGAAGCAAGAGTTTTGCCAGCTCAATTCGCATGCGCCATCCTCCGGAAAAGGTATCCGTCAATTTATCAAACTCATTGCGTTTAAAACCAAGACCCTGAAGGATCTTTTCTGTTTCCCCTTTGTAATTGTAACCACCAAGCATTTCATATTGGTGCTGCAATTCATTGAGGTCTACCATGAGATCATGATAGGTTTTTGAATCATAATCAGTCCGCTCGGCCAATTGGTCATTCACATCATGTATTTTTGATTCTATTGCCTTGATCTCTGTAAACGCCTGGTAAGTTTCTTCCAATATGGTTTTCCCATATTCAAAATCGATATCTTGTTTAAGGAATCCGATCTTCAATTCTTTTTCAGAAGCCAGCTGTCCTGAATCAAATTCGACCTCCCCGGCCAATATCTTCAGCAAAGTCGATTTTCCGGCACCATTTTTTCCTATCAGACCCACTTTATCTCCCTGCAGCAATCTGAAAGAAATGTCCTGGAATAAATAATCACCCTGAAATGATATGGATAGCTTATGAATATTAAGCATTTGTAATACTTGTTACTTTTGGCTGTTTATAAAAGGTTATTTTTGTATTGAATTAAAGCGCTAAAATAAGATAAAAGCCCATGGTAAAAAAAGGAAATAAACTGTATAGCATATTAACAGGTTCCTGCCCTAAATGTCATCAGGAAAGTATGTATTGCAATAAGAACTCCTATTTGCTTTCTGAAACATTAAAAATGCACGATCACTGTTCTCATTGTAATACCAAGTATAAAATGGAACCTTCCTTCTTTTATGGTGCAATGTATGTGAGTTATGCCGTTGGGATCGCCTTTGCCACGGCTGCATTTGTGATATCCTTTCTTTTTTTGGGTGCCGATCGTAATACAACCTTTATTTCTATCGTCATTACATTAATTGTTTTTCTACCTGTAATTCTGAGATTATCCCGAAATATCTGGATCAATATGTTTATGAAATATGATAAGCAACTGGCCAGCGGGAAAATCAAGCAAAACGACTGATCGAGATCTCTTTGGTCAGGGCTTGTCCTTCTTCTATATATCGAAATAACTGATCGGCCACATAAGGCGCGATCATGACGCCACGTGTTCCTAATCCATTAAGGACATATATGTGATTGTAATTGTGATGTCTTCCAACCAAAGGCCTTCTGTCCTTTACAGTGGGACGAATGCCGGCAAGATGTTTTTGGACGGTGTATTTACAGTCAATGATTTTATCCAGTTTCCAAAGTAATTCTTCCCTGCCCTTTTCAGTAGGCTCGTTGGATTTATCCGTCCAGTTATAGGTTGAACCAATCCGATAGAGATCATCACCCAATGGAATGATAAAAACCGAGGACTTTAATACAAAATCAATCTTAAGGTCCGGGGCATGAATTGTGACCAACTCGCCCTTTGTTCCATTCAATGGAAGATCTTTAAAGAATGGATTATGTTGAAGCCCGAAGCCTTCGGCAAAGACAATCTGTCTTGCTTTTAAAGACTTATATGAAACAGAATGCGCATCAATTTTCAGTTGATCATATTCAAAGGACGCTTCAATGAGTTGACCTGACTGTTTCAAATAAGCCTTATAGGCAACCGACAATAATCCTGTATCAATTCGTCCACAGTGTAAAACTTCCCCGAATCCAAAAGAAGATTGAACATGACCGAACTTGGTTTGAACTAATCGCGATGAAAGGAATTCGCTTAATTTAGGGTCATCGCAAGCTTGAAACCAATTGTTTTGTTCTTCAATTGAGGTGAAAAGTCGGTAAATGGCTTGTTTATGAATTAACTTAAGATTGAGTTTCTGTTCAATGGAAGCATACATCGGTAGTGCCAATTCCAGTTGTTCATTAGCTTTCCAGGCCATTGTAAATCGGTTCAATATAACCGGGTTATAAAGACCGCCTGCCACTGATGAAGACTGTTGTGAACCATCATCAAACACAACAAAGGATTTACCATGCTTTAATAAGGTTTCACAAAAGGCAATACCTGCCAGGCCGGAACCAACGATGATATAATCGACATTCATATCAGGACGAAAATTGCTTAAAATCGAAATTAATATAAAGAAAAAACGCCCACCTTTTTAAAGTGAGCGTTTTTTATCTTTATGAGAGTTCACTAGTAACTCCACATATCTTGTTCGAAGTCACGGACTTTTTCCTTGACTCTATTCGATTCTAATAATTGCATTAATGCATTATCAGAGATATATTCTGTAATTGTTCTGTCTCCTTGTACATTTTCCTCTCTAAAGATATAGCCGTTAAAACGTCTAGAATTCAATAGATGATCAAAGGTTAAAGGTACAGCGCTGTTTTTGTTATTAAAAGCCTTAGCTTCATGAAGCACCTCTCTTGCATCCGGGAAGAATACCCAGAATAATGGCACTAAATCTGGTTCATCGCTATCGATGAAATTCACATCTGGTGCAACAGGAGCAATTCCAAGCAATCGATATTTTAATTCGCCATGACGCTTATCAAAATACCAAAGACCTTTAATATGGTATTCAACGATATCGGCAGAAGTAATATCTCTTCTGTTGATATACTCGGCTGATAATTCCTCACCAGCATTTAATTGTTCAATACCCAACTCGGTTGTATCAACAAGTGTCAATGCAGCCTGAATGTCCTTTAATGTACGTTTACTTGTAAAATAGGAATCATCATAAATGTTAGGTATACTACCATCTTTTACACTGGCCATTAAAACATCAAACAATGAACGTCTGTTTGTTCCAATATTGTTAGTGTCAATAGGATAATACATAGGGAAGTTAACACGTTCATCAAGAACGATCTTTTCCCAGGCCATTCTGGAGTACAGAATGTCTCTATCATCTACATAACCATATTCTAATGGTTTGTCATTATCTAACAGTTTTTGCGCATCGGTTTTCACCCCAATTTCTTCAGGACTCTTTGCATTCAATATATTTGCCTGAGCAAATGTACCAGTTGCAACGAAGGCACATAAAACGATTAATATTACATTTTTAAAATTCATCTTCTTTTACTTTAATAATTTGGGACAGCTTAAAAAACTATCAATATTAATTAGTAAGCTCAATAATTACAGGCGATACTTTTTTCAATCTATAACTAGAATTGGTCGCCATTTTCGCTTGAATATCAAATACCTGAACTGAGGCTCCACGCTTCGCTTTACGAAGTGCAGCTTTTGCTCTACTATTTAACTTGCTTCCGCTTACATTTATTGTTGGTTGTCCCGGAACTTTAAACTTAAATCCGGAAACATTCAATTTTAAATCGAAATCAAAGTCATCCAATTTCGCACCAATGGTAGAGATCTCCATACTATTACGTTGCATTTTAATTGCACCGTCTTCACCTCTTACCGTACCGGTTGGTTTCGGAATATCTTTAATTCTAAATTTAGCAGCATCGCTTACCTTAGTTCCGTCAGGTAGTGTACCATTAACATTAATGGTTACTTCTCTACCCTGAACCGTTGTAACGTTCATCATGTATTTACCAACACCTCCGGCTTTTCTTAAACCAGGAGCGCTTGCTGATACATTGTTATCAGAAACACCGGCAAAAGAAATAGTCATTGGGTTTTCAACACCACGATAAACCACGTTCATCTTATCGGCTGAGATCGTAGCTGAGTTTGGTTTAGGTACAACAGCGTATGAACTTTTTACAGGAATAATAATTGTAGAATCACCTTCTACAAATTGAAATTCACCAACAATATCCCGCTCACCAACTGCTCCTGCAGGGAAATCAAGTATTGTTTGTCCGGCTTGCATTGCTTCTGCCGGAAGTTCTTTACCATTGATAATTACCTTATCAGCTCTTAAAGTTTTATCATTTTTTCCTAAAATGATTCTACCTTTAAAGTTCTCTCCGTTAAAGAAAGCTGTTTTATCAGGAACAACGATCGCATCAAAATTTGTCAATGATGCTTCGATCTTCAGTTTACCAGCTAACATAGATGATAATACTTCAGATTCGGTTGTTTTAATATCCGCTTGTAATTGGGTCATCTTCGTTAAAGATGCCACTAAAGGAAATCCTTTATAGTGATAATCTAACCAGGACAGTACATTACCATCTCTATTGGTTACATCATTGGTAGCAAACTTCTTTTGAACATCGGCAACGATATCCTGTAGATCTGGGTTATCTTTTAGTACGTCTGCTACGCCATTTCTGAATTTAGCAATTTCATCAAGAAACTGTTGTCCTTCAGGTTTTAGTTTATCACCGATAAAAAATTGCTCATCGATCCAATCGGACTTGTCCATGATCTCATAATCTTGAGGATCATCAACAGTTGCCGTCATCTTTCCTTTAAGTTCAGACAAATATCCGTTAAAGTCATTTGCCAGCTGTGATATATTGTCAGCTTGCGCTTTTAAGGGTCTGTATTTTGCAGGTTGTTCGTCAACCTTATCGGCTAAGCCTTGCATGAAATCGGCATTACGCTGTGTAGCAGCAGAATTGGATTCAACAAGTTTAGCATTCATTAATCCAAATGCAGAAAGGACTTCTTTTGACATATTCAATGCTAGCATCGCAATGAAGATCAAATACATTAAGTTAATCATTTTCTGCCGAGGAGATAAATCACCTTGTGCCATATCTAATTAGTTTTTCGTTAGTATTATATTAATCTAATTAGTTTTTGTTCATAGCAGATAGCATACCTCCGTAAACACCATTCAATGATGAAAGGTTAGATGCTAGTGATTGCATTTGCTCCTTTAACTTAGCGGCATTTTCAATGGCCTCCTCGTTAATTGTTGCCTGACGGTTCACACTGTCAAGTTGTACTTTATATAAGCTGTTCAATGATTCCATTTGTGCAGCAGCAAGTGATAATTCTTCACCATACTTCTTCGTTGCTGCAATTGAATCAACAGTTGGATTCAAGCTCTTGGCCGCACCTTCGAAGTTCTTGATACTATCGCCTAAACTGGCCATCAACTCGCCATCGATCTGAGCATCTTTCAATAACTCATCTAATTTCTTAGATAATAATCCTTCAGCATCTTTGGGGGTATCTGGTTTACCTTTTCCTTGGCCTCCTGATAATTCAGGGTATACCAACGACCAGTCTAAATCATCGTCTACCGGTTCGAATGCTGAAATTGCGAAAATGATCGCTTCAGTTACCAGACCAATAGTTAACATGATGTTACCTGTTAATGGTCCGATTTCAAAATGAATAATCTTGAATAGTGCTCCAATAATTACAATTGATGCTCCTAATCCGTAAGCCATATTCATGAACTTCTTACTTGCTCTTGATTGTGCCATAATAATTGTTTTAAGTTAAGTTAAATTGTGTGTTTTTAGTTTAGTTTCTATTTTTCTTTCTGGGGTTTGTACCAAGACCTTTATTATTGGCCGTGATATCGGTGCCCATATAATCTTGTACTGTACGGAATCCGATATAAGATCGTGCCGAATCAGCGTATTCATAATCTCTTGAACTTACCTGTAGGAAGTAAGCAACATCTTTCCAGGAACCACCACGAACCACTTTTCTTTCATTTTCTTCGTCATTCACACTTGGGTTAAAAGTAGCGGTATATTCATAAGATGAAGGATCGTAAGATGAGTGTACCCATTCTGAAACGTTCCCTGCCATATTATATAGGTTGTAGTCATTTGGTTCATAGGCATCAGCTTCTACAGTATATAAAGCCTGGTCAGCTGCATAATCGCCTCGTAACGGCTTGAAGTTTGCCATAAAACATCCTCTGTCATTCTTAGCATAAGGTCCACCCCATGGGAATGTTGCTCCCTGAAGTCCACCTCGTGCTGCATATTCCCATTCGGCCTCTGACGGCAAACGATATGAGTTTACGAATTGTCTTTTTTTAGACTTCTGATATGAATTGTGATATAAGGTTCTCCACTGGCAAAAGGCTTTGGCTTGCTGCCATGACACACCAACTACTGGATATTCTCCATAGGCATCATGCCAGAAATAATCGTTATGCATTGGTTCATTATATGAATATGAGAAATCTCTGATCCAAACCGTAGTATCCGGATACACCGTAACCTCTTCTGTCAGGATCACATCACTACGGCTAAGTTCTTTGTACTTCGCTGCAGTTTTGAGGTCCATGTATTTATATTGGAATTTGAATTTATTCACATCCCAGGTACGTTGACCATTATAAGATTCTTCTATTGGAAGATACATTGTATCCATGACCTCGGCATAATATTCATCAGGATATTCGTCGGTGTCGAAAATAAGATCAATATCCTTATTTAATTTTCTTCCCTCATAACCGGTTGGCCCTAAACCACTATAATTATCAAGCATATATTTTTCATATACACTCATATTAGCAGTATCTGCATCTTTGAAAGCAAATTCACCGGTCCCACCATCTCCTGGTGTTAATCCCATTTCCTCTGCCAATATTGCAAGTTTCGTTCTAATAGTTGAATCTCTCACCCAATTAACAAACTGGCGGTATTCACTATTTGTGATTTCCGTTTCATCCATGTAAAAGGCTCTTACAGTAACTGTTTTAGTAGGCGCATCTTGTACACCGGCCAAATCGTCATCTGATTTACCCATAATAAAAGCTCCTCCAGGAACAAGTTCCATCCCATAAGGCTTTTCCGGATGCCATTTTTTTCCTTTAACTCCTACCAATTGACCCCTGTCTCCGGAGCCACAACTGGCAAGTAAAGCTAAAACTGCAGTTAATAAAACAAACTTCTTCATATACATAAACTCGAGGTTAATAATTCTGACTTGTTAATTTTAAGGTCGTAAACATATTTCATATTTTTCAGAAAAACAACTTTTAACGCAAAAAAATTGCATTTTATCCAAAAAACGTGCATTTCATCGATGAAATTGCGAAGAATCGCCCTTCATTCACACTGTATTTTTCTTGTATGCCTTATACCATCTTTCGGGTATTTTGCCGTTGGTTGCATCCATGTAATCATCATGCATGCATGGTAATAACGTTTTACGCTTTAATTTATTATCAATATTTGGCAAAAAAGGTATCTCAATCCACCAGCGTCCCGTCTTACTGCTTTTATAGAAGATCAGTTCCTCTTCTTCGATCAATACCGTGAACTTCTGATAACTCTTTAAATCGGTGAAATCGTCATCTAAAATCCTACAGTTCACACCTTCTATAAAATACCAAATTATCTGGGCAATAAGCATTGAAGTAGCCTCATCATCTTTGGAAGGTTTATACTCATATATTCCAAAAGACGACACTTTATTGCTTATTCCTGCGTAACGCGAAATGGCACATATTTCCCTGCCATCAAAGCCGTTAGGCGAAAATTTTTGTTTAGAACTCACTTCCGAAGACCTAATACTTCTAAGATCTAAACTCACAATATTAGCATCCCTCATAATAGGTTCCACAAAACTAACATTATTTGTGATTTCTCCAAGCCTATATGCCTCAAAATAAAGCTTTTCCATCAAATCTATTTCTTCCTGAGAATTAAAATAGGTTTGGTATCCTACCGATGAGTAATTAAACAGATTATAAGGTTGCTCCATGATCACCTTCCCAAGGAAGCTGGTATTCTTAATGGGTTTTGTTGAATCACCTAAATCAAAATTACAATCAACATTAACAATATTGACCATAGGAATGTACTCATCATAAGCGCGATATTTGGCATATGTCAGATCCTGACTGCCTCCAATAATTATGGGGATAATATCATTGGTTATTAAATGGGTAACAGTGCTCCTTAATGCAAAATAAGTATCCTCAACGGTCTCACCTAAAACTATATCACCAAGATCGGCAATATTATAGGCCCAGTTTCCCGGGAATAACCCATAAAGCGATTTACGAATTTCACTCAATTGAATCTCCTCACCAATATAGTTGACATCATTACGATTTTCGGGGACACCAATGATCGCCAGTTTAACGGGCTCAAGATCAGGAAAACCATTTTGCTGAGAATGAATACTTATTTTTCGACCAAGTGCCTGAACCGATAAAAGCTCATTATGTGCCAATACCAAATCTTGAACAGGCGAGAGAAAACTAAGGTTCATTTACAATAATTATTTTTTTGTTGGTTTTTTCTTGGTTGATTTTTTCTTAGGAGCTTTCTTATCAAGAATGTCTTTGACCTCTTCCAGACTTAATTTAGCAGCGTCCACTGTTTTAGGGAGTTCAATTTTTGTTTTTCCTTTAATAATATTGTGTCTCCCCCATCGCGCTTTCTCCACGCGTATGCCTTCGTCTTCCCAGTGATGCACAAGTTTGTCAATATCTTTTTGGATCTTGGTTTCGATCAATTCGATGATATCCCCTTCCGAAAGGTTATCCCAATCATATTTCTTGTTGACATTGATGAACATATCGTTCCATTTAATAAATGGTCCGAATCTTCCCTTACCTTTTACAACGGGTAATTCCTTATACATATATATAGGAGCATCGGCTTTTTCCTTTTCCTTGATGAGTTTAATAGCATCATCAATTTCAAGGCTCATTGGATTAACGCCTTTTGGCAAGGATACAAACTTCTTCCCAAATTTTACATAAGGGCCATAACGACCATTATTGACCTCAACGGTTTCATCATTATAAGTCCCCAATTGTTTTGGCAATTTAAATAGGTCCATCGCCTCCTCAAAGGTAATGGTATTTAACTGCTGTTCGGGCGTTAAACTTGCAAAAAGTGGTTTGTCCTCATCATCCACAGTTCCAATTTGAACCATCGGCCCAAATTTACCCAGTCTCACACTCACCTGTCGGCCTGTTGCAGGATCTGTACCTAAGATGCGTTCCCCGGATTCACGCATCGCGTTTTTCTGTACGTCTTCAACCTGTGGATGAAAATCTTTATAAAAGGCTTTCATCAAATCGATCCAGTTTTCTTTGCCTTCCGCAATATCATCAAAGTCTTCTTCAACCTTTGCCGTGAAATTGTAATCGAGTATGCTTTCAAAATGATTCACCAGGAAGTCGGTAACAATCATTCCAATATCTGTTGGTACAAGTTTTCCTTTATCCGAACCAAATTTCTCAGTCAAGGTTTTGTCCTGGATTGAACCATGTTCAAGCACCAATTGTGAATAGGATCGGTCTTCACCATCAATTGTCCCTTTCTCGACATAACCCCGATTTTGGATTGTGGAAATCGTTGGTGCATATGTTGATGGACGGCCAATTCCAAGTTCCTCAAGTTTTTTAACCAGGGATGCTTCTGTATATCTGTACGGTGCCCTTGAATAACGTTGGGTTGCTGTGATATAAGTGTTATTCAATGATTGATTCAAGCTCAAGGCCGGCAACATGCCTTCTTGTTCAAGATCTTCTTCATCTGTGCCTTCGAGATACACTTTCAAAAAGCCTTCAAATTTTATCACTTCACCATTGGCAACAAAGGCCTCCTGGTGTGAACTTGCTCCTATCTTCACATTGGTACGCTCCAGCTGGGCATCGCTCATTTGAGATGCTATGGCACGCTTCCATATCAATTCATATAATCGCGCCTGATCGCGTTCAGCACTAATTGATGAACGCGAAAAATCGGTTGGCCGGATGGCCTCATGCGCTTCCTGGGCACCTTTTGATTTTCCTTTATAATTTCTGGGGTGACTGAAAGTATCACCGAACGAATTTTTTATTTCTGCTTCGGCAGCGTTCTTTGCTTCATTAGATAAATTGGTGCTATCTGTTCTCATATAGGTAATGAGTCCGGCTTCATACAACCGCTGCGCCATGGTCATTGTTTTACTCACCGAAAAATACAGTTTACGAGATGCCTCTTGTTGCAATGTTGATGTTGTAAAGGGTGCTGCCGGAGATTTTTTAGCCGGCTTCTTTTCAAGATCTGTAACTTTGAAGGAAGCATTTACATTTTTTTCTAAAAAGGCATATGCTTCTTCCTTAGTCTTGAAATTCGATGGTAATTTGGCTTTGAAGGCCTGACCATTTTCTGTTGCGAATTCGGCATCAATACGATACGAAGCCTGGGGTTCAAAACTTGAGATCTCGCGTTCGCGCTCCACGATTAATCGCACTGAAACCGACTGCACACGTCCCGCCGAAAGTCCGCTTTTTACCTTCCGCCATAGAACCGGCGACAATTCATAACCCACAATTCTGTCTAAAACACGTCGCGCCTGCTGGGCATCGACCAGGTTATAATCAATACTTCTCGGATTTTCGATGGCTTTCTGTATGGCCGACTTAGTAATCTCGTGAAAAACGATGCGTCTGATCTTCGATTTGTCGAGTTTCAAATTCTCGGCAAGATGCCAGGCTATGGCTTCTCCTTCTCTATCTTCATCACTTGCCAGCCAAACCATTTCAGCCTTCTTCGCCAGTTCCTTCAATCGTTTTACAACAGATTTTTTATCACTTGAGACTCTATATTTTGGTTTAAAATCGCCTTCAACATCAACGCCCAATTCCTTTGAAGGAAGATCGGCAATATGCCCAAAGCTCGATTCAACTTTAAAATCTTTTCCTAAAAATTTCTCAATAGTTTTCGCCTTTGCAGGAGACTCAACAATCACTAAATTCTTCGCCATTTTTTATTTTTTAAGAGGTACAAATGTAGATGATTTTTTTTATTTGAAAATTTTGGTTCTAAAAAAGGCATAAAAAAAACCTGAACGAATCAGGTTTTTTATACTCTATATATGGTGTTGATTTATTCTTCGATTCTGCCAATAGTTTCAATTTCGTCAGCATCATCAAACCCAACTACTTCTTTATATACAAAATAGGTTGGATGATATACAAAAGCTGCAGTTACCAATGACCCAATTCCGCATAATAAGAACCCTACGATCGAAGCCAGCATAGATGCTACAATGACCAATCCGAAAATAAGGAACCACTTCTTATTACCGAGTTTAAAAGATAATTTGATGATATCGGTAACCCCCAATTCAGGGTTAAATGCAAAAAATACGGTCAACAAGGTCAGTGGAACGATCAAATATAAAAACGGGATATAACAAAGAAATACCGCAGGAATTGAAATAACGATGGTGAATAAAACCAGCATAAAGGCTTTCGACAAATATTTCCCTTTTAAGAAATAGAAAAAGTCATTTGTTTTCACCTGATTGCCCTTATCGATCTCTCTTATAATTCTATAAAAAGCTGCATTCAATGCAATTTGTGCAGAGGCCAAAACAAAAATACCGACGAAGAAAAATATGAGATATAATATCGACAGACCTGCAAAATAATTGCTCATGACGTCGGGATCATAACTTCCGCTTTGAGATTCGGCCATGACCATAACGACAAAAGGAATATAAAAAATGATTATAAATGGAATGCTCAATGCAAGAATAAAAAGCTGCATGATCAAGCCCTGAAGCCATGTTTTTTTAAATAGATCGATAGACTGGCTAAATATGGTTCCGAAATCAAGCGCTTTAGCCACAGCTATCTTTTGTTCAATATAAGATAGTGTATTCATTTTGGTTGGTGTTAAATATAATAGGTATCAAATATAACTGCTTTGTTACTTCTTTCCCAAATAATATTATTAATATGACATTTTGTCATAAAACAGAATTATATTGTATCTTTGCACACTTATTGACCCCATAGGGTTTCAGTAGTAATTATGGAAGAGATTTTTGACGAAAATAAGCAGGGAGAAGCCCTGGTTTTAGAAGGCAAAACTGCCAATTCTCGAAAACTGTTTATCGAGAGTTATGGCTGCGCCATGAATTTTAGTGACTCCGAGATCGTCGCCTCGATTTTATCTAAGGAAGGATTTAATACGACTCAGCATCTAGAAGATGCCGATCTTGTATTGGTCAATACCTGTTCTATTCGAGATAAAGCCGAACAAACCGTTCGCAAACGATTGGAAAAATACAATGCGGTTAAACGCATTAATCCGGGAATGAAAATTGGCGTACTCGGCTGTATGGCAGAGCGCCTTAAAACCAAATTCTTGGAAGAAGAGAAAATGGTCGATCTCGTTGTTGGGCCTGATGCTTATAAGGACCTGCCCAATTTAATTGCCGAAGTTGACGAAGGCCATCAGGCAGTCAACGTCATATTATCAAAAGAAGAAACCTATGGCGATATTTCGCCTGTGCGATTGCATAGTAATGGGGTGACCGCCTTTGTTTCCATTACACGAGGCTGTGACAATATGTGTACCTTCTGCGTCGTCCCTTTTACGCGAGGCAGGGAACGCAGTCGCGATCCCCAAAGCATATTAGAAGAGATCAATGATCTGTGGGATAAAGGGTTTAAGGAAGTAACGCTGCTCGGACAAAACGTCGACAGTTATTTATGGTATGGCGGCGGACTTAAAAAAGATTTCAATAAAGCCTCCGATCTTCAGAAAGCAACGGCTACAAATTTTGCTCAGCTGTTGGAATTATGTGCGAAGGCGCAACCGAAAATGCGTTTCCGGTTTTCAACTTCGAATCCACAGGATATGACCCTGGATGTGGTGGAGACCATGGCTCGTTTCAAAAATATTTGCAATTACATTCATTTACCGGTTCAAAGTGGTAGCAACCGTATTTTAAAGGCGATGAATCGTCAGCATACACGTGAAGACTATTTCGAATTGATCGATAACATCAAACGCATTCTGCCCGACTGCACGATCTCCCATGATATCATCACCGGTTTTCCTACGGAAACCGAAGCCGATCACCAGGATACCCTCAGCTTGATGGACTATGTAAAATACGCCTTTGGATATATGTTTGCCTATTCGGAACGGCCGGGAACCATGGCCGAACGGAAACTTGAAGATGATATTCCGGAGGCTGTGAAAAAACGACGCCTGCAAGAGGTCGTGGACCTTCAGCAGAAACACAGCAAGTACAGGACCGAACAATTCTTAAATAAGACTGTTGAGGTCCTGATCGAAAAAGAATCTAAGAAATCAGATATGCACTGGATGGGCAGGAATGAGCAAAATACAGTGGTTGTCTTTCCCAAAGAACACTATAATATAGGTGATTTTGTAAATGTAAGAACAACCGATTGCACGAGTGCAACTTTAATTGGAGTAGCCGTTGGCTATTCAGAAAACAATTAAACTATGGAATCAGTACAAGCTATAAAGCAACGATTTGGCATTATTGGAAATGACGCCGCCTTAAATCGCGCTGTCGAAAAGGCTATACAGGTGTCTCCAACTGACATTTCAGTGTTGGTTACCGGAGAAAGTGGTGTTGGTAAAGAATCCATTCCAAAAATAATACATCAGTTATCGCACCGAAAACATGGCAAATACATTGCCGTGAACTGTGGCGCAATCCCTGAAGGGACCATTGACTCTGAACTTTTCGGGCATGAGAAAGGTGCTTTTACAGGAGCAACCCAAACGCGTTCAGGCTATTTTGAAGTAGCTGATGGCGGAACAATCTTCTTAGATGAAGTTGGTGAATTACCGCTAACCACACAAGTGCGTTTATTGCGTGTCCTTGAGAACGGAGAATTTATCAAAGTGGGATCGAGCAAGGTACAGAAAACCGATGTCCGGATAGTAGCGGCTACTAATGCCAATATGTTCGAGGCCATTGGAAAGGAAAAGTTCAGGGAAGATCTGTATTACCGTTTAAGCACAGTCGAAATCCATTTGCCTGCTTTGCGTGATCGTAAAGACGACATTCATTTGCTGTTTAGAAAATTTGCGAGTGATTTCGCCTTGAAATATAAAATGCCAACCATTCGTCTAAGCGATGACGCTGTCAAATTGTTGTTGAGTTATCGATGGAGTGGTAATATCAGGCAATTACGGAATGTAGCCGAACAGATTTCAGTATTGGAACAGACCCGAACCATAAGTTTAGAAACTTTAAAAGGTTATTTGCCGGACGCAGGATCTAATTTACCTGCTGTGATCAGTACCAAAAAGGCAGACAGTGATTTCAGCAATGAGCGTGAGATCTTGTATAAGGTCTTGTTCGATATGAAAAGTGATTTGAACGATTTAAAGAAACTCACCATGGAACTGATGCAAAGTGGCAATGGGAATGAAGTTCAGCAAAAGCATCAGGGATTGATCGATAAGATCTATGGAGATGATGAAAGCCCGAGCGAAGAGTTGGCGGTGGTCCCAATTGTGGATCAAGGACCGGCTGAAGCTGAGATCGTTGAAACCAATGATAAATACCATTTTGCTGAAGAAGTGGAAGAAGAAGAAACTTTATCGCTTCATGACAAGGAATTGGAATTAATCAAAAAATCGCTTGAGCGTCATAAAGGAAAACGTAAATTAGCAGCTGCCGAACTCGGTATTAGTGAGCGAACCCTCTATCGGAAAATTAAACAATACGATTTATAAAATTTTATGAAAGCAGTTGAAATATTTATGATTAGAAAGTCCTTCGGGCGCAACAGTTCTGAAAAGATCCGTCAGGAAGCCGAAGAACTGGTTAATGAAAAACACTATAAAGGCTATCGTGTGATCAATATCGATTTTGATGTTGCAGATAATGCCGGCTATATTTATGCGTTTATAACTATGAAACGTCCTAACACATATTAACGCCATGCTGAGCATAGCCGAAGCATCTCACTTATTTTAAATGAACAAGATTAATAAAATCATACTAGTTGTTTTTACACTTTCCATATTGGGATGTGGACCCTACTCCTTTACTGGCGCCTCCATTCCTGAGGGGACTTCAACCTTCCAGGTTAATTATTTTCAGAATAATGCGCCTTTGATCGAACCGGGATTGGAACGTGATTTTACACTAGCCCTGCAGGACATCATTCAGAATCAGACCAACCTGGACCTGGTTCCTTCAAATGGGGACCTGGTTTATGAAGGTGAAATTGTGGAATACCGTATTTCTCCTACAACATCCACTGCTAACAACACAGCGGCTCAAAACCGCTTGACCATAAGTGTGATGGTCCGTTTTTTTGATACCAACAATGATGAAAACGATTTTGAACAACGCTTTTCATTCTATTTCGATTATGAAGGCAGTGCCCAACTTATAGGTGCCCAAAAAGATACAGCCGTAGAAGAGATTTTCGAGCGGCTTACTCAAGATATTTTTAATGCCTCTTTAGCTAAATGGTAATATGAATACGTCTGATTTTACCGGAATTCTTATACATCCCGAAGACATCAACGCTTCTCAAATTGCGGATGTCAAATCGGTTATTGAAGAATTTCCATATTTTCAATCGGCCCGAGCCATTTATCTCAAAGGCCTGAAGGACACACAAAGCTTCAAATATAACCAGGAGCTTAAGACTACGGCAGCCTACACTACCGACAGAAGTGTGTTATTCGATTTTATTACAACCGATCAATTCATTCAGAATAAAATATCGGAGCAGATCAAGCGCAATCAAGAAAATTTAAAAGACATCGAGATCTTCGATGTTGAAGATCTTTCGGTATCCAAAAGCGTACGCATTGATGCACAGTTAAAGCAGCATATGAAAGATGCCGAACCTATAGTTGATCCGCATTTGTTTCATCGGAAATATGAGGAAGCTAAAACTGAAGAGCCTTTCCAGATTGAAGCAGATCAGATCCTGGAAAAAAGCCCAGAAGAAACCCTCGAGATCGGGAAACCTTTGGAATTTGACCGCACTGAAATGCATTCCTTCAGTGAGTGGTTAAAGATCACAAGTTTCAAGCCCATCAATCGCGAGGACCAAAATCAGGCTGATACAAAAGAGAAATCACAAGATCCGCAAACAAAGAAATCAGCACTTATTGACCGCTTTATTGAAAGCAATCCAAAAATCCAACCTATACGGTCGGAAGGACCTACACACAACATCGCCAAGTCACAAATGATGCAGCCCGATTCGCTGATGACCGAGACCCTTGCGCGTATCTATCTCGAGCAAAAAAATTATGATAAAGCCATTCAAGCTTATAAGGTATTAAGTTTGAAATATCCAGAAAAAAGTGGTTTCTTTGCAGACCAAATTCAAGCAATAAAGGAATTAAAGAATCAAAATAAATCGAAGTAATGAGTACGTTTTCAATTTTTTTAATACTTATCGTCATCGTCGCCTTTTTATTGGTCATTGTTATTATGGTTCAAAACCCTAAAGGTGGCGGATTATCGTCCTCCTTTGGTGGTGGTGGAACACAACAATTAGGTGGTGTAAAAAAAACGACAGACTTTTTAGATAAAAGTACCTGGGCATTGGCAACTTTGTTAATAGTTCTCATACTATTATCGAACATCGCCATACCAGGATCTGGAGGAATTCAGGAATCCAGAGCCTTAGATGAAAATTCAACGACCGAGCAGCCATTACCGAATCCAACGACCGATAATGCGACTGAAACAACAACCACAGGAAACGATTCATTATAATAAATAATGACATAAATTCATACATATTAATGCCAGCAGATTGTTGGCATTTTTTTGTGAATGAAAATTTGTCAGTGCGCAGGCAATGGCACAATTTCTGAAATGACCGAAAGGAATTAATTAACTTAAATACAATATAAAATGGGAGTGAATATCAAACCCTTAGCAGATAGAGTTCTTGTTGAACCAATGGAAGCCGAAACCAAAACGGCTTCGGGAATCATTATCCCGGATACTGCAAAAGAAAAACCGCAAAAAGGAAAAGTCGTGGCAGTTGGCCCCGGCACAAAAGATGAGCCTATGACCGTTAAGAACGGCAATGTTGTGCTCTATGGAAAATTTGCCGGAACCGAACTTAAACTGGATGGCAAAGACTACTTAATAATGCGAGAATCTGATATTCTTGCGATTGTTTAATCAACTCAAAAAAAATAATTATGGCAAAAGATATAAAATTTGATATAGAAGCACGCGACGGTATAAAGCGTGGTGTGGATGCATTGGCCAATGCGGTAAAAGTTACTTTAGGCCCTAAAGGACGAAACGTAATCATCAGCAAATCTTTCGGTGCACCCCAGGTGACCAAAGATGGTGTTACGGTAGCTAAGGAAGTCGAGCTTGATGATGAACTTGAAAATATGGGAGCACAGATGGTGAAGGAGGTTGCTTCTAAAACCAATGATCTCGCAGGTGATGGTACGACAACGGCAACTGTTCTTGCACAATCAATTGTGAAAGAAGGATTGAAAAATGTCGCTGCCGGAGCAAATCCAATGGATTTGAAACGCGGTATTGATAAGGCTGTTTCTGCAATTACAAAAGACCTTGAAAAACAAGCCAAGAAGGTTGGGAATTCTTCGGAAAAGATCAAACAGGTAGCTTCTGTATCTTCAAATAATGACCAGACCATTGGTGAACTCATCGCAAAGGCTTTTGATAAAGTTGGCAAGGAAGGAGTGATCACCGTTGAAGAGGCCAAAGGTATGGATACCTATGTAGATGTTGTTGAAGGTATGCAATTTGACAGAGGTTATTTGTCGCCTTATTTCGTTACCGATGCCGATAAGATGATCGCTGATCTTGAAAATCCGTATATCTTGTTGTTCGACAAAAAGATCGCAAACCTACAGGAAATACTTCCAATATTAGAGCCTGTAGCACAATCTGGTCGTCCACTATTGATCATTGCTGAAGATGTTGAAGGTCAGGCCCTGGCAACTTTGGTGGTGAATAAACTAAGAGGCGGTTTGAAGATCGCTGCTGTAAAGGCACCCGGCTTTGGCGACCGAAGAAAGGCCATGCTGGAAGATATTGCTATTTTAACAGGTGGAACCGTTATTTCGGAAGAAAGAGGATTCTCATTAGAGAATGCCGATCTTAGCATGTTAGGTACAGCTGAGACCGTTACGGTCGACAAAGACAATACAACCATTGTAAACGGTTCAGGAAAAAGTAATGATATCAAGGCCAGAGTCAACCAGATCAAAGCACAAATTGAAACAACTACAAGTGATTATGACCGGGAAAAGCTTCAGGAACGCTTAGCAAAACTTTCAGGTGGTGTAGCCGTACTCTATGTTGGTGCTGCCAGTGAAGTGGAAATGAAAGAAAAGAAAGATCGTGTAGATGATGCACTTCATGCAACCCGCGCTGCGGTTGAAGAAGGTATTGTTGCCGGTGGTGGAGTTGCATTGGTTAGAACTATTGATGTTTTAGGCAAGTTAACGACCGACAATTTAGACGAATTGACCGGGATTCAAATTGTAGCACGTGCTATAGAATCGCCATTAAGAACGATCGTCGAAAATGCCGGCGGTGAAGGTTCTGTTGTTATCAATAAAGTAATGGAAGGCAAAAAGGATTTTGGTTATGATGCCAAATCTGAAGAGTATGTCGATATGATGAAAGCCGGGATCATCGATCCTAAGAAAGTAACTCGAATCGCCCTTGAAAATGCGGCTTCAGTTGCTGGAATGATCTTAACGACAGAATGCGCCCTTGTAGACATCAAGGAAGAAGCACCTGCCATGCCTCCAATGGGTGGCGGCGGTATGCCGGGAATGATGTAATCGAAAAATCGATTAACGCGATACAAAAAACGCTTCAAATGTATTTGAAGCGTTTTTTATTTGTCTTTTCTGTTTTTAGCGATAAGTTACTTTAAAATTACTGTAAAAGTATTCGGCTCTCAGATAGGTTTTTTCACCTTCGGCATTTAAGCGGTAGCTTTTTCGATGTGCATTAAATTTAAAATCTGTTGAGGTATCGAATGTCAGGTTTTCGATCAGACTCGTATGATCGGTTAATACCACCTTATTAGCTATAACTTCAAAAGTTTTAGTATCTATAAAATAGGACCATTTATCGGCATCGGGTCCGTCATTTGTATAACTCACATCAATAGTATGACATAAACGTCCATTAACTTCGGTTTCACCCGAATAGTTCAATGTGGTATTCTCATCTATAAGATCAAAGGGTTTGCAGGCCACATGGAAGGCTGCAAAAAAACTATTGGTCATTTTCATTTGCTCAGCTGGATCCGTTACGGGTCTGACCGAATCATTTTCGGTTATCCAGATCGCATTTCTCCTATAATCAAAACGTGACATCCCGTTGTAGTTCAGATCTCGGATGGAGCCTTTAACCTCCGGACGCAAGGTAAAATATTGATGTTGATTCGTCGCTTTTTCTATGGTTCCATCCTCGAAGAAAAGTGTGGTTTTTTTGTCAAATTCCAGGGCTTCAAGTGTATCCCAGTTTTCTTTCCCGCCATGGGCTTCAATGGCCTTTTGAACAATTTGATCGGCGGTTAACTCTTGTCTGTTCTGACAAGCAATAAGCATAAAAAAACCGAAGCATAAAACTCCGGTTTTTAATAATCTTTTAGTCATGATTATGCCCTTCATGTCCCGTTTTTTCTTCTTTGGCCTCAGCTTCTTTTTCACCTTCCTCCTTCTCTACTTTCTTCAGCTCCATTTTACAGACCGGGCAATTGCCTTGTTTATCATAGGTTTTGCCCTCTTCACAGTCCATTGGACATTTATA
>JABDLA010000185.1 GCA_013001965.1 Flavobacteriaceae bacterium
GCCAATTGTATCACTTTGTTGAGAATGGCATCATTGGTATTTAAAACTTGAACGGAAGCCTCACTGCCAAACAGTTGTTCGGCAAGGGTAGCTTTAAGATACAGTTTTACCTCATCGGCATAGGCAACGAAAGGAATCTTATAACGCGATCTGGAGTTGATATAATCTTGAAAGCGATCGAGTACATCATCAGTAATTTCAAAGTTTTCAATAAAACCTTCTTTTGTGATATCCCTATAAGCTGAACGGTCTTTATCCAGGTCCTCAAATATGAAATAGCTCATGATACCGGTAGCGCGAATACGGTAAACCGTTTCATTTTCCATTTTCATATTGATAGGGACAAATACATCAGGAATAATGCCACCTCCGCCATAAACTACCTTCCCCTTTGGAGTCGTGAATTTAAGGGAATCTGCCACTTCTATTTTATCGGAATCAGAAAGTTCTCCATTTTCAATACGATCATAATAATCATCAAAATAATCTTTATTTCCGTTGCTGTAGGAGCGTTGGATGGATCGTCCTGTAGGTGTATAGTATCTGGATATAGTGAGTCGAACGGCACTCCCGTCACCTAATCCCATTTCACGTTGTACCAGTCCCTTTCCGTAAGAGCGACGGCCAACAATAGTGCCTTTATCATTATCCTGGAGTGCTCCTGCGATAATCTCACTGGCAGAGGCTGAGTTTTCATTGATCAAGACAAAGACCTCACCGTCTTCAAAATCGCCTTTGCCGGTAGCAAAACTTTTTTCTATTTTTCCCTTTTTATTCTTTGTATAAAGAATAAGTTTTTTGTTTTCAAGAAATTCATCGGCTATGCGTTCGGCTATACCTAAAAATCCGCCGGGATTATCTCTAAGATCCAGCACTAATTTGGTAGCCCCTTTATCCTGAAGATCATCCAGGCCATTCTTAAATTCTTTATAGGTCGATTCGGCAAATCGATTGATCTTTATATAGCCAAGTTCGTTATTGAGCATGTAAGCTGCTTCAACACTTGCAATGGGAACATCGGCGCGTTTTATTTTGAAATCCAGCAATTCACTTTCCCCGGGCCTATGAACCTCAAGTTTAACTTTCGTTCCCTTTTCTCCTTTCAGCCGGTTTACAATGGCTTCATTACTCCAGTTTTTACCATATATGGGTTCGCCATTTGCAGAAATTATTCGGTCGCCGCCTTGTATTCCGGCCTTCAGACTTGGCCCGCCATCAAGAGAACGGATCACGGTGACCGTATCTCTATAGGTATAAAAACTTACACCAATACCTACAAAATCACCCTTCATGTTTTCAGAAACCCGCTGCAGGTCCTCCTTTGGAATATAGGTTGAGTGTGGGTCCAAATTATCTAGAATACTGTTAACAGTCACATCAACGATACTGTCGGTATTCACATCATCAACATATTCATAGTCGATATAATCGATAAGGCGGTTTAATTTGTCCTTTTTAGAATTCGAGGTAAATAGTCGGTCGGAACTATCGGTGAAACTCAACTTACCACCAATAAAAATGCCGATCGCTATGGCGAATCCTATAAATAATGGCCAAAATTTCTTCTTAATTCCCATTAGTCTATATCATTAATATGTACAACCTCAACACCGGCTTTTCTTAAAAAATCAACGCCCGAATCATCGGTATAGGCCTCTTTAAAAACAACTCTCAATATACCTGCCTGATGAATTAATTTACTACATTCCTTGCAAGGCGAAAGCGTGATATATAATGTGCCTCCTCTGCAGGAATGCGTTGAGGACGCTACTTTTGATATTGCATTGGCTTCAGCATGTAAAACATACCACTTGGTATAGCCCTCATCATCTTCGCAGTAATTTTCGAAACCGGTTGGAGTGCCATTATATCCATCGGAAATGATCATTCTATCTTTAACCATCAAAGCACCCACCTGCTTTCGTTTACAGTACGACAATTTTCCCCATTCAGCAGCAATTCTCAAATAAGCCTTGTCATACTTTAGTTGTTTTTCCGCTGTCATTCAATAATTACATTCAAAAATTTACTTTGATTAAACGTTCAAACTTGAATAGTATTTTAACAGATATCTATTATTTTGAAGCATTTAATACCTCTCAAAAATAGTGATAATTCCATACACCATGGCATTAATTCAACCTACATAGCGTTAAAGTTTTACCAAACTTTAGAGGAAATTCTTAATATTTTGGGAATGATTTAAATCAGTTGACACTAAAATTTACCGAAGATCTTTGTTTGTTTTGGTTAAAGACGTCCAAGCCACACTGCAGAAATTGGGCGTAGTCATTTTCGGTTGGTGTATAGCCCACAGGTTGATTTAAAATTTGTTTCCCATCAGAACTGAGAAGTACATAGAACGGTTGTGAATTGGATTGAAAGAACTGCGTTTGGAAGTGCGCCCACTTATGTCCATAATTCTCTAATTGCCGGGTCCCACCATTAACACGATTAACCATGACTTGTTCGGCTTCTGGCAGATCTTTTTTATCATCAACATAAAGGGATATCAATACATACTCATTCTTTAAAAAATGTTTTACCTTTTCCTCAGGCCAAACATGCTCTTCCATTTTCCTGCAATTAACGCAGGCGTAACCCGTAAAATCGATTATGATGGGTTTATTTACCTTTTCGGCATAAGCAATACCTTCTTTCAGATCCTTAAAACAATCTAAATTATTTGGGCATTCGTTAGGCAGGAAAAAGCTATAACCAACAGGTGGTGCTAATCCACTTAAGAGCTTCAATGAATGATAGGTGTTGGTATCTTCATTGACCCGAAAACCGGATGCCAGATAAATAACAAAAGCCGCAACGAGAACTCCCGAAGAGATTCTGAAAAATGATAATTTCTTTATCGGCGAATCGTGCGGAAATTTGATCTTCGCGAACAGATATAATGCGAGTCCAGCAAAAATTATGATCCAGATTCCAAGGAAAACCTCAATTTTTAAAATGCCCCAGTGCTTCACCAAATCGGCATTTGATAAGAATTTAAAAGCCAAAGCCAATTCTAAGAATCCAAGAACAACTTTTGTGGTGTTTAACCAGCCCCCCGATTTAGGAAGTGAATTCAACCATCCCGGGAAGGCCGCAAATAAGGCGAAAGGAAGGCCTAATGCCACACCAAATCCGCCCATTCCAGCAGTGAGCTGCCAGGCTCCGCCATCAGAGGTTAATGATCCGGCTAATAATGATCCTAAAATCGGTCCTGTACAGGAAAAAGAGACAATGGCCAGGGTCAGGGCCATAAAGAAGACCCCAAAAACGCCTCCTATATTTTCACCTTTTGTAGATCTGGCTGTCCAACTCGCCGGTAAGGTCAATTCGTAATACCCAAAGAAGGAAAATGCAAAAAACAGGAAGATCAGGAAAAATATGATATTCAACCATACGTTGGTTGATATTTCATTCAATATGTCGGGATTGACCGAATCTAAGAGATGAAATGGAATGCTTAAAACCAAATAAACGAGAAGTATAAAAAATCCATATAAAAAGGCTTTCGGTAATCCGGACCCCTTGGTTTTATCATTTTTCTTCGTAAAAAAACTAACGGTTAAAGGGATCATTGGAAAAACACAGGGGGTAAGTAAGGCGAGTAAGCCCCCCAAAAAACCCAATCCGAATATATTCCAGAGCGATTTGCTTTCCTTGACGTCAGACGCCATGGAAGACAGTTCATTTTCACATTTTAAATCAGAATTATAAATGTCCTGCGGCGACATCCCATATAATGCCAAATTAATGCTGTCATCATCAACATCTATGGATTCGCCAGGCGTAAGCGAAGCTACTTTTAAGGTTGAATTTTCATAAGTGAATTCGAACGGAACTTCGGTGGGCATTAAGCATTTTTCATCATCACAAGCCTGATATTCTAAGGTCCCTTTTATAACAGCCTTCTCTGATTTGATTTTAACGCGCTGAGTAAATGTGGCTTTTGTATAGAATTTTGAAACCACCATATCGAATATAGGATCGTGTTTGGTCTCTTTGTTCTCATCACTTTCAACAACACCCTCCACCAACTCATAGTTGGTATTGGATTCAAATGAAAAGCTGGTTGGTATCGGCCCGCCCTCTTCTACAAATTGAGAGTATAAGGCCCATTCGGGATCCATATTGGCGATCAGTATCAGTTCAAATTCATCGGCACTTAATGCCTTCGTATTAAATTCCCATTTTACAGGTTCAAGAATTTGAGAAAAACTGAAGAATACAGATAATAGAGCTATTCCAAGAATAATTCGTTTCATCATTTTTTTGACTTAAAGCAATACAAATAAATAAAATATATATGAATTAAGTTCTAAGGTGGTGTTAATATTGCTTTTACGTTTGACTTATGGTATTGCTTAATTAGACGCATAATTTTCATTCGATTTACATATGAAGCCACTTTAATAATTCTCTTAACAACCAAAGTGCGATTTATTGAATTTAATAATAATCATAAATTAACCTACTTTAGTGCCTCATAAATCACTTAAATAATGATTGGAATTATCTCATTTATAGGATTCACACTGCTGGTGGCCATAATCGCTTATCTATCTACCAGGAAAACAGATGAAAACTCCTCAGACGGCTATTTTCTTGGCGGCAGAAGCTTAACGGCAGGTGTGATTGCCGGTTCCCTTTTGCTCACCAATTTGTCCACCGAGCAAATTGTTGGATTAAATGGCTCGGCCTATGAAAGCGGTTTATCAGTGATGGTTTGGGAAACCTTGGCTGCGATTGCCATGGTGGTTACTGCCATGTTTTTATTGCCCAGATACCTTAAGGGCGGATTAACAACGGTGCCTCAATTTCTGGCGAGACGTTTTGATGTAACCACCAAAACATTGACTTCGGTTTTGTTTTTAACGGGCTATGTTGTTGTCTTACTTCCTATAATCTTGTATTCCGGATCATTGGCTATTAGCGGAATGTTCAATATCCCGGAACTATTAAATGTAACCCATAATCAATCCATTTGGATCTGCGTATGGGGAATCGGAATCGTCGGTTCAATTTATGCCGTATTCGGCGGTCTTAAGGCCGTCGCTGTTTCCGATACCATCAATGCCATTGGACTGCTTATTGGAGGGCTCTTAATTCCTGTGTTTGGATTAATGGCCATTGGTGACGGAAGTATCTTTGAAGGAATTTCAACGCTAACCAATCAGAATCCTGAGAAATTCAAATCCATGGGAGGGCCAACTGATCCCGTTCCTTTTTATACGATTTTCACAGGAATGATGTTGGTTCAATTGTTTTATTGGGGAACCAATCAACAGATCATTCAAAGAGCATTGGCCGCAAAAAATTTGGCTGAAGGACAAAAAGGACTGCTGTTAGCATCATTTATAAAAATATTAGGGCCAATTATTGTGGTACTACCGGGCATTATCGCATTCCACCTGTTTGAAGGCACTTTAGAAAATGCCGATCAGGCCTATCCCATGTTGGTCAATAAAGTTCTTCCCGCCTCCATGCTGGGGTTCTTTGCTGCGGTGTTATTTGGCGCTATTCTGAGTTCGTTTAACAGTGTTTTGAACAGTTCGGTAACCTTATTCGGAATTGATGTGTATAAGCAACATTTCAATGCTGATGCCAGTGAACGTGTGGTTGTTAAATATGGTAAAATATTCGGAATTATTTTGGCGATATCTTCCATGTTCGTTGCGCCCTTTATCGCTAATGCAGGTGGATTATTCGCTTATTTACAGGAAGTGAACGGGATTTATAGTATCCCTATTCTCACCATTATTGTAGTTGGATATTTAACGAAAAGAGTTCCGGCAATAGCTGCCAAGATTGGCCTGATATCAGGCTCGGTGTTATATATAGTCAGTCAGTTTTTCCTTCAACCCTTTTTCATCAATAAAGCAATGGCGAAAGCTGAGGCTTCAGGCATTACTGAAGAAGCAGCATTGGCCTTGATAAAGGCGAAGGCTTATCCGCATTTTCTGGATATTATGGCCATATTATTTGCTGTTAATATTGTGATCATGCTGGCCATTGGAAAATTGAAACCGCGACCGAAGGCTTATGTACAGGAATATACCAAACAGGTTGATATTACGCCCTGGAAGCATGTTAAGACCATAGGTGTTCTAATTTGTCTTATTGTTGTTGCGGTCTACATTTATTTCTCATAAAATTACGCT
>JABDLA010000200.1 GCA_013001965.1 Flavobacteriaceae bacterium
TTCCGGGCTTAAAACCTATAGCGACAAAGAAACACCTCAACCTGATACCACACCGTTTTAATGTCGATCTTCCTCAGGATTTGATCATGGAAATTGTTAAATGTAAGGACAATAAACAAGTAAGGGATTTAGGAATAGAATGGTGTGTTGCGCAATCAAAAGAACTCAAAGCGGCCGGAATTCCTGTACTCCACTATTATTCCATGGGAAAAAGTGACAATATTAAGGCAATTGCTTCGCAGGTATTTTAATTGGTGGTTGTTTTAGGCTTAAAACGAGTAGTATTAATAGACAAGGACATCATGTGGGCATATAAACTATTGGATTGCCTGTAAAAGTTATACTTCAAAGTAGCTGTATCGAAACGCTTATTTTTCTTGGTGTACTTAAACGGACTGTGTTTAACACCTAAACCAATTCGTAAAGAATTAAAAGCAGAGAGGTCATAATCGGATGTATAGTAATTTTGGTTCACATCGTGTTCCATATAGGGTGCAAAAAATGTGGAGGCCGTCTGACTGTAAAATCGTGCATTGCCATGCAAAGTCCATTTCGGATTTAATTTAAGGGCCGTTTCATTTTCAATGCTAAAACCATGAATTCCGAAATCATCGGAATAACCACTTAGACTGTTTTTCAAGATCAAATTGCCTTTAATAAAACTATTAAGTTTAAGCGCTATTGCCATTTTTCGACGCTCTGGCGGCAATTGCTCTACGGCAAGAGAACCATCGGAAAAGTAAATGCGATGATAAGGTGTTTCCAAAAGGCCATTCTGTAAGCTCAGTAAGGCCGATATCCCAAAAACATTTCGTGCGTTGATCACTTGTGAAAAACCAAGGTTGGCGTTATACGAATTTCGCTTTACAACATCGTACCATTCCTGATCGCGTAATTCGGAAGGGTAAATTAAAAAGGCCGGACGATAATATCCCGGATTGATTCTTCCCCATCTCAGATCGTCATTGAAAATTTGAAATTCGGCCGAATAGGTTTGCATCTTATTTTTCGAACTGGCTGAAATCCCAAAAAATTTACCGAACGAAAAATAATCCGATTCGATCGAAAAACCAACGCCGCCACCAATGGTAATTTGATTTTTTTCGAGAATACGTTCATAACCAATATTGGTATAGGTACGCGCATCCAATTTTGAAACCGAAGACACTACAAAGTCGATATTATCTGTTGAAGCCGATGAAATGATGTCGGAGCCAAGCTGAAAATTAATGGCATTGTTCCCAAAACTTTTTTTCATACTAAAGGAAGGCCCATAGACCGAAAGCCGTTCGGTACCTATTCCGCCGGTAATAGCCGAATTGTTCCCATCTTGAATGTATTGATTGTAAAGCAGTTCAACTTCGGTTTTGTTAACTTTGATATGTGAAATTGAATCATTGGTTTGCGGCTTGGCCAAAAAGTTTGACAATAATAAACTGCTTACAAGGATGTATCTGTTTTTCATTCGTAATGGGTCATAAAAAACTCATCTAATTGCATCCGCATCCACCGTTACCTTTGGTGCCTCCAACCGAAATTGCCCCTTCACGAATAGACTGCACATAATGCTCATAGTTCTTACATGAGGTCGTGATCATAAGCATTTCGGGATCATCTACATAAACCCGTTCATAAGGTTTCAGAGGTGCGCATGACGTTAGGTAAATAAGAAATACAACTATCCAAAGGGGCTTAAGTAACCGCTTCATAATTTAAATTTTTTGAAAAGTATACATCGTTATTTTCATCAATTATTATAACATGTGTTTTCGGCAACTGGTCTACAAATAAGATCCCTTTTTGCCTCCCCATAGCATAAACAGCCGTTGCCAGTGCATCTGATAATTCGGCGCTTGGAGAAAAAACCGAAACACTTTTTATTCCACTTAACGGAAGACCCGTTTTAGGATTGATGTTATGCGAATAGCGCTTCCCGTCACATATAAAATGCTGCTCATAATCTCCTGAGGTGGCAACCGATGCCTCGTTTAAAGGTACATAAAATAATATTTCCTCCTGTCGATCGGGATTGGCAATTCCAATTTTCCAGGGGCTGTTTTTTTCGTTCGTACCGAAGGCGGTTAAATCACCACTGGCATTAATGTAGGCATTCTCGACGCCCGATTCAAGCCAAAGTTTTTTAACAGCATCGGCGGCATAACCTTTTCCAATGGCCGCAAAACTGATATGCATATTGGGCTTATTTAAAAACACGCTCTGTTCCTCTGGATTGGTGGTGATATACGTATAGCCCGTTTTAGAGAGGGCCTCACGAATTTCTTTTTTTGAGGGAAATTGAAACTCTGTTTTCTTGAAGCGGTATATTTTTTTCAAAGGGCCTACGCTAATATCAAAATGGCCTTCTGTCAATCGAGATATCTGTTTGCTTCGTTCAATAAGCTGAAAAACTTCTTGCGGAACTTCTATGGGCCTGATCCCGGAATTTTCATTTATTTGATAGGTAAATGAAGTACTTGAATACTCTGTAAGCAAAGCTTCAATGCGGCCTATTTCTTCAATGCCTTGACCGAGTACAAGTTCGGCTTCCTTTGGATCATGATGCACGACACAGAGCTCGAAGTTTGAGCCCATCAACTTTGATGACTTCTTAAAAGTGTGTTTGTCAAACATCACATCTTTGATGCTATTAAGGCAATAAATTCTTTTGGGTTTTCATTTGAATAATTTAAAAAGGTGTATTCATCAGTGCGCCTGTCAATTAAGATAATTGTAGGGAACACTCCCTTAAAATTATATTTTTCTGCCACGGAGGCGTTATAATCCCGGACCGATTTTTCAAGGGTCTTCCGTTGCGGAAAATCGATGAATTCAAGATTGATGTTCTTCTCCGACAGAAAATGATTGAATACAGAATCTGAAGTCACATTGGTATTGAATCGAATGCAATTGGCACACCAATCGGATCCTTCAAATACTAAAAGATTATATGATTTAGAGTTGTCCTGGGCCTGAGCGAGATTAAAGGACCCTAAAAAGAATAGTATGGCAAGGATTTTCAATTTCAAAAGTAACGCCTGAATTTATTCTAAATATAAATAAAAATCTAATAATCGCTATATTAGCGCGAATATTATGAGAGTCCTGCTTTTTATTTTTTTTCTACTCCTTTGCTCTGTCCTTTTTGCTCAGGAGAATTCCAACGTCGGCGGCTCTTCGTATATCGATGTCAATTACTTCCGTGGTAATATCGCCTTACATAATAATAGCTTATTGCATTTGATCTCAGGCCATCCCGAAGGCACAATATTAAGCTGGAACAAGAAAACATTTGGAGAACAAAGCTGGCAGCAACGCTATAATTATCCAGATTATGGCATCTCCTTCAGCTATCAGGACCTTAAAAATAAAGCTTTAGGCAACAACTATGGCTTATACGCACATTTCAATTTTTACTTCTTTAACCGGAATCTGATGTTCAGGATTGGTCAGGGAATTGCCTATAATACAAATCCGTATGATAAGTTCAGCAACTTCAAAAATATAGCATTTGGTTCGCATTTTATGAGCAGTACTTATGTAATGCTCAATTATAAGAAAGAACGGATTATTGATCGGATTGGCTTGCAAGGAGGTTTCTCCTTATTGCATTATTCCAACGCCAATTTGAAAGCACCAAATACAAGTGTCAATTCAATCACCTTAAATCTTGGATTGATTTATAACCTGGACGATCAAAAGCCGGAATACAGGTATGATCTCAGTGATGATGAAAAATTTTCTCAGCCTGTAAAATATAATATCATATTCAGAAGTGGTGTAAACGAAAGTGATATCGTGGGTAGCGGGCAATTTCCTTTTTATGTACTTTCGGCCTATGCCGATAAACGACTCAATCGCAAAACCGCTGTTCAACTAGGCACAGATTTTTTCTTTTCCAATTTTCTAAAGGAATTGATTTTGTATAACGCCGTGGCCTTTTCGGCACTTAACATCGATCCGGAAACCGATTATAAACGTGTTGGAATTTTTGCCGGACATGAACTCTTTATCAATCGAATTTCGATTGTAACACAATTTGGATATTATATTTATTACCCCTTTGATTTTGAAGGCCGAACCTACCAGCGCATTGGTTTGAAGTATTATATTGATGATAAATGGTTTACCGCATTAAGCTTGAAATCGCATGCTGCCAAAGCCGAAGCCGTTGAACTGGGAATAGGAATACGCTTATAAATGAATAGATGCTTTTACATATTGATATTGATATTGATCTTGGTCGCTTCCTGTAATTCGAAGAATGGTTGGGATTGCTTGCAAACCGAAGGGAATACCGTTCAAATTGATGTTGACGTAGCCGGTTTTGAACGCATTCTCGTTAATCGTGATGTCGAGTTAATAATTTCTGAAGGGCCTGAATTCATGGTTTCTATCGAATCAGGAGAGCATTTGATCAATGATATCGAAGTAAAGGTTGTTGGAGACCAGCTGCGAATATCCGACAATAATACCTGCAATTTTATACGTGATTATGGGATTACCAAGGCCTTTGTTACGGCCCCAAATATCACCGAAATTCGAAACTCATCGCAATTTGAGGTCTCTTCCAATGGCGTTTTAAATTATCCGAACCTCATTTTAAATTCCGAAGACTTCAATGAGCCAGACAGTTTTACAGTTGGGGATTTTAACTTACAATTGAATTCAATCGCTGTCCAGATCATTTCCAATAATATTTCCACCTTTTATATTTCGGGGCAAACCGAAAATTTGAATGTGGGCTTTTTTGCGGGTGCCGGACGCTTTGAAGGCTCAGATCTGATCGCTCAGAATGTGCAGGTGTTTCACAGAGG
>JABDLA010000201.1 GCA_013001965.1 Flavobacteriaceae bacterium
TGACATCATCTCTGATAAATATTGCGTTTCAATCTTCCTAAAATAGAGTTCGCCTTTGGTTGCAAAAATTTCAGAAATGCTATGCGATTCCCGTGCCTCAATATAATTGTCAAGATCCTCAAAAACATAGCCTAATTTAGCAGCAAGCTCCTGGCCAACAATAGATTTGCCGGACCCCATATATCCAATCAAAACGATAATCATTTCGATTGGGAATTAGGTCTTAATTTCGGACTGAAATCAATCATATTAAAACTAAAATTTATGGTATAAATATATGGTTTTGTAAATTAAAGATTTTATATTTGCAGCCTCTTTTAGAAAAATCTAAGGAAGACCTGGTAGCTCAGTTGGTAGAGCATCTCCCTTTTAAGGAGAGGGTCCTGGGTTCGAGCCCCAGCCAGGTCACGAAGTGATCAAATCAGAGATTTAATTTGCGAAGCAAATGCTGGGTGAGAAGTTTATACTGAGCTTGACGAAGTAAACCCCAGCCAGGTCACAAAAAGTTAAGCCATTGCTTAACTTTTTTTATTTTTGATAGATATTTTGCGCACGTGGCGGAATTGGTAGACGCGCTAGCTTGAGGGGCTAGTATCCGTTTAGGATGTGGAAGTTCGAGTCTTCTCGTGCGCACTTTTAATAGTTTATCCAACGATCAAACCATACTTGCATAATTTTAATCCGTCAATTATTTTAATTATTACGAGAAGGCCAAGCGCAAGCTGGCCTGTTCGCTAAAAATGTCCACCGGACATTTTTTTTACGCTCCATCCTCTCGTGCGCACTTTTTTTCAATTTCTGATTCTTACATTACAATCAGAAATTTTTTCACCATGAACATTTCGCAATCATTTCCCGAGAAGGCCGGGCGCAGGCTGGCATGTTCGCTTAAAATGTCCACTGGACATTTTATTAACGCTCCATCCTCTCCTGCGCACTCTAAAATTTGTCCAATTTTCTGACTATTAATAATTAATTCTAACGCGGTCCACTATTCAATTCTGGAGATCAACTGTTCATTTTCAAGAGAACTAATGACAGCCATAATATAATCATCAACCGTATCGGATACATTTTTCGGATCTACAATATCAAATGAGCCAACCCAGATCAATGATCTTTCATCATTGGATTTAATATTATAAATTGAAGTTTCTATATGATAGGTCTTGTGTTCTTTATAATATCCGGGTTCGAAATAGACGTTCTGGTACCAATAATAATACCGACCGAATCGTCTCAAGCTCAAATAAGTTCTCGGATAAGGGTGTGTATAAGACACGTTTTCATTAATTCCAGTTACGGCCGAAATGAGTACAGCATCATAACCGGATTCGGCTAAATTCATAACCTGTCTCTCAATATCTTCTTCAGATTGTCTGGTATTTTTAAAATCATCCTTAAATACATTTACACTTTGTTCGGCATGAATTCCTCTTTTATTGAGCTCATTTTTTAATCGTTCTTCATAAATCATTCTTCCGGTTACATTCTTTGTGAGGCCAACAACCACAACATTGTGAAGATCATAGTTGACGTAGTCCGGATTTTTCCAACTATCAGTTAGCCGGGCCGATGAACAACTCCATAAGAAAAGCGTAAGAATGGCAATTCCTAATATTCTCATAATCTAATTTTTTGAACTATTATTAATTAAGCAGCCGTTTCTGTTTTTCATCCTTAATGATTTTCTTGATCAGATCGAATAAGCGTTTTTTTAACATGCGATACTCATTAAAATACTCACTCATTAGGACGATCATATCCCGATGCTTTTGTTTATACATTTCTTCTTCATTTGGCTGATCTATGCCATCAACCATGATCTCGAGTTCATTCTCGTGAACCTTAACAACATTGATCAGATTTTCATTTCTTTTTTGCAGTTCACTTAATTTCTCAACAATTTTTTTAGAATTCTCAAAGTGTTTGGAATCGATGAGCTGTAAAGTGTATGATTTTATAAGGTCATCAAAAAACAATTGTTCATCGGTGATGAATTGTAGTTCTGATAACCATTTTCTTGAGGCCTTGTGCATAACCTCAGCACTTAGCCATTCAACATATTTTGTTTTTTTAGGTTTTGTTTTCATGACTTTCAGTTTTAAATTAAAAAGGCAGAAGGTATTGTCTTTGGGAGATTCGCCTTCTGCCTTAATACAGACTAAACTACATCAATCTTTTTCTTAGCTACTTCAATGGCTTCATTTTTCTTTTCCATTTTTAATTTTAAAATTCCATTTTTATAAGTGGCTTTAACATTAGCGTTATCATTAACACTATCTGGCAGCCTAAATGATCTTTTAAAAGATTTGTAACTAAATTCTTTACGAGTAAAGTCTTCCTCTTTTTCTTCTTGCTTCTCTTCTTTCTCACCACATACATGTAGTATGTTATTTTCGATCGTTACTTCAAAGTCCTTTTTTTCAAAGCCTGGTGCCGCAAATTCGATCTCAAGGTCTTTTTTGTGATCGATAACATTCATTGCAGGCATCAAACTATCTTCAGTGAAAAAATCATCATTGAAAAATTCATCTGAACTCAAAAAGTCTTTTAATCGATTATTATTCCAAGGGAATAACAAATTTCTTCGGTTAAATTTAACTAATGTCATAGATTTTAATTTTAATTGATATTTGACTTTTACGCATCAAACTAATGTACGGAAGCACAAGCTGCTATCCTATGATTTTTGTCAGTCTGGATCTCAAAGTTATCCAATAATTTAACCGGATTCTCCCCCAGCTTAACAGATAAAATTATGCGGATTTTCTGATCTCAGATGGTATGACCAGAAATGGCACATGTATGTGAAGGCCTATTTGACTGATATTCGGTTTGAAGAATAATTTTTCGAAAAAGGAATGCTTATTATTGATCATAACTAATAAATTCACCCTCGATTTCATTTGATAATTAGCAATGGCTTCGCGAATGTTCTGATATTTCATCTCGAAGAACAGATGGGCAACTGACTTAAAAAAAGTTTCTAATTTCGATTTATTCTCTTTTTGAAAATCGCTCAGACCTGATTGATGGAGTACGTGCAAAATGGTTACCCTGGAATGATAATTTTCTGCAATCTGAACTATGGGTTTTATATGATCATCCTGAAAATCGATTTGAAAATCGGAAGGGAATAAGATCTCCAGAGGATTTTCAAAATCAAAATTATCGGGAATTGCTAAAACAGGGCAATCTATATTTTTGAAAACATGTACCGTATTCGATCCGAACAAGACCTCCTTCGCCCCGGTTGCCCCTTTGGTTCCCATGACGACATAGTCAATGGATTTGTCCGCTACGATAGCCTTGATCTCCGGTATCAATGAATTAAACGCCGCTATAGATTCAAAATGATGTTTAGGATTATTGAATTCCTCATCGATCTTCTTACACATCGAATCCAGGCCTTGCAGCGAATTTTCACGTATTGGATCTCCCATGCCGAATTGAGCCGGATTTACTATAACGTATTCAATATGATAAACAATTGGTGTATAGGCATTTAACAAATAAAAGCTACATTCCTCCTCTTTAAAAAGTTGTAATGCATATTTAATAGCATTCCATGAATTGGCTGAAAAATCGGTAGGTAACAATATCTTTTTCATGACTAGAGTTTTACATTAATAGGTCACTTTCGCTTCATGTTCTGAAGCGCCAAAAACGGAATTTCAATATTCAAACTCAACTCGTCAATAGTTGATTGGAATAAGATATTTTCCAAAAATGAATGCTTGGTGTTGACCATAACCAACATATCCACATTATTCTTAAGGATATAATTAAAAATAACATCAATGATAGCATCATCCGGTAGAATTTTAAATTTGGCTGAAATCCCGGAAAGGGTATCAAATATCAGGTCTTTATTTTTTTGTTGACGATTTGACAACTTATCACTATTGGATACATAAACTACATCAAGTTCAGAATGATGTGGTATAAACAATTGACTCAGAAGCCGAATTTCCCTGGTTTTATACGGAATCATAACATTAGTTGGAAACATAATGCGCTTCGGAGTTTTGAATTCGAAATTATCTGGAATTGCAAGAACCGGGCAATCTACATATTTTAAGAGTTGCAGCGTATGACTGCCATAGGTCATTTTATGGCTTTGTTTTCTTCCTTTTGTTCCCATAACAACAAGGTCAATGTCTTTTTCAGCAACGATTTCTTCAGATTCATCAATGAATTGACTCTCGGTAGAAATTAGTCGGAATACATGATTAGGATTGGTGGTTAATTTCTTAGCTTCATTTAAGACCTGCTCAAGTTGCAGTTGAGATCGGTTGTCAACGATTTTGGTTATTGTCGACAAGGTTTCCTGATTCATCAAGGCCTTATCAGAATAAATCTCATCCTGATAGGCATGCATTAGATAAAATGTACAATCAACATCCTTAAGCAATTGCATGGCATATTTCAATGCATTTTTTGCATTTTCAGAGAAATCGGTAGGGATCAAAATTCTTAGCATCCTATTTATTTTTTTCGGTTTCTTAAAGTTAAATGCTGAGTGCCTTAAAAACTATGATAAATATCAGATTGGAAGTCGAATATGGCAAAAAAATATTATCCGGAAATTAAATCGGTTTGAATCAATTTTAAATCAGGTCCATTCCAACAGAATCGCTGAGAATTGAAACCAATTCAGGCGTTGTTTTTGGATCGATTAAATTGAGTGCTTTAACACCACATAGATTCTCAACCAATTCGGCGCCTGCAATGGTATTCGTTGAAATTCCGGTAACCACATCAGGTTTGATCTCAAAAGCTCTCATGAGGCCGAGCACTGCATAGGGATCCGACGCACTTAAAATGGTACATTTAATATTTTGTCTTATGGCCTCAATGGCCAGATCACCGTTATAAGGCTCCAACGGTGAAGCTCCAATCTCTATGATGGCCACATCGGCATCAACAGCCGCGATCAGGTTTTTCATTTGTAAAACTTCATCTTTAAAACGGTTTCGATCGCAAATTGACGATGGTAATCCTACATCTACAAAATCATAAATTGCATCGGCACCCGAATCACTTGCTGCGAGTATGTCCTTGTAACATCCTGCTCCGGTAAGTTTGGCGGCAACCACTTTATATCCGGATCTTTTGAATATTTCTGTGGCAATACATGCTGAAGTTGTTTTTCCTGCAGACATCGAGGTTCCAACAAACAAAACAACGGGTATCTCTAAGGGTTTGAAATCCGCAGTTTTCTTATAATCGTACATGCTTAACTTCCTGCCATTTCTCATTATATGACCTTCATATTTTAATTCCGGAAGATCGCTGGCATAAATTGATTTTGAGGTTAATTTTCCATAAAGACCACCCGGCGATAGCATATGCATGATACCGTCTTCAGCTGTTTTCTCCCAGCTTCCGGTGGCCTCCAGTGTGGCATGGCGAATTCCCAAAGCACCAACGACCATGAGCCCTTCACGCAATCGTCTCATCCGTCCGTCAGGTAATTCTAAAGCTAAGGGGCTCATGCCACATTTCATAACCTTGCACACAACGAAATCGGCGGTAGCCCAGTCTTTGCGATCCAATGACTGAATGTCGAACGCTTTCTCCTGCAGATCAGCAATTCGCGTTAGACTGGCAAAATGTAGCTTAAAATTTTTCATCTAAGTTTTTATTAATGAACAATTGGTTCTTCCATAAGTAATAAGGTCAATAATGCGGTGCGCTCAATAATGGTGTCTTTAAAAATAAATTCATGTGCGGCATGGGCACCATCACCAACGGTTCCAAGACCGTCCAATGTTGCCGTAAATTGACTTGTGAAATTCCCGTCGGAACCACCACCTGCATTAGCCTCATCAATTGCAAATCCGAGAATTTCAGCATTTGCCTTGGCCCGTAACCACAACTGTCTGTTTCTTTCTGTCTGTATCATTGGAGGCCGTCCGATCTCGCCTTCAACGATTAATTCAACATCTTTCAATTTTGGCTTCAGGCCCTTAATTTGTTCGGTAATTTTTCTGGCATCTTCCATATTGGCCACTCGCACGTCAATAACGGCGCGACTTTCGGGAGCTACAACATTGACCGACTGTCCACCTTCTATCATTCCGACATTCACTGTAATTCCTCGCTGAAAATCATTCATCGCATGTAATTTCTGAACCTGGTGAGCAAGTTCAACTATGGCGTTTACACCTTTTCCCGGATCTAAGCCGGCATGAGCCGCTTTACCCTTTACCTTTATAGTAAAGCTCCCTATACCCTTCCGTGATGTTTTTAATTTTCCTTCGGGACCTAATGGTGGTTCAAGAACAAATGCCCTGTTTGACAGTCGTGAAATACGTTTTATGATCTCCCTGGTTTCGCGACTTCCAATTTCTTCATCAGAATTTATGAGCACCACGGGAATAACCTTAGTTGGTACTTTCAGATCTTTTAGCGCCTTGATGGCGAACAAGATTTGAGTTAGTCCGGCCTTCATATCATAAATACCGGGCCCGGACATCTTTCCGTTTAAATCGGATATTTTTGGTTTATCGGGTGTATTAAAATCCCAGACCGTGTCACAATGACCTACAAGCAATTGAATAGGCATTCCCCTGGTACGCATTTTTGGTTTGGCATAGAGATAACCTCCTGTTTCCCGTCCCTTGACACGAATACACTCATAATCCATAGTTGAGAACCGCATTTGTAGAAAATCGAAAAATTTATGTTGTGATTCTTTATGACGTGAAGGTGTTTCCAGTTTAACCATTTCGTCCAGACAATTCAAAATAACTTCATGATGGCGTTCAAAATATGCCTTTATCCTATGAGCCGTATGTTCCTTACTGTATTTCATCGTTTAAAATCCTTTGGAAATGGGAAGGCATGTGTTTCTTTTATCTCGGCATATCTACCTGTTGCTATATAAGCAAGTAATGGGTGTTTAAATAGTTGTTCCTGCGGATCTACATCCGATTGCCTGATATAATCTTCCTGGGCATAAGCACCTATGATCTCGCCGCAAATGAGACTATTTGTCCAAAATCCATCAATGATCTTAAATAAACTGCACTCCAAATACAAATAGCTTGATGCCAAGAGTGGTGCATCTATTGAAGGTGCCATCATTAGTGGTAAATCATTCAAAATTGATTTAGATTTTGATCGCTCATCACAGCGTGGGGAGGCCGCAAGTGATGACATGATGACTTGATCCGGTAGTGGAAAACTCACCGAAAATTCACCTGCCTTCTCAATATTTCCGTAAGTCGAATGATCTGGTGTGCAAACGAAACCAAAAAAGTTATCGAAGCCCAATGGGGTTGCCATATGCTTCGGTGCAAGGTCATATTCTTCGCCTTCCTTTGTGCCAATAACGACCAATGGAGCCACAGTAAAAATGCGATCCCAAATGGGTCGTGTCATATCCAGTTGCACCATTTTTTGTGATTTAAATAAATCCATAATCATTTGAATAATGTTCAATCTTAAATATAAAAATCTCACTATTTAAAAAATATGATTTATATCAGATGTGTACATTTTTATATGTGCATATGATTTATGTCATTTTATAATTGAGCCCTAGAGAATACCTTTATATATTGATTAATAACCCGTAACATTATGAAAACAAAAAGCTTTTTACTTATCGTAATTTTCCTGCTTCCGTTCATCGGGTTTTCTCAGTCCATTGAAAATATTGAATACATATCTCCATTCAATGATGAGGTAGCGGCAATAAAAAAAGGAGACCAATGGGCATTCATTGATCGAAATGGTGAACTGATCATCAATTTTCGTTCTGACCTGGTTCCTTTGAATTCAAAAGATAAGAAGTATCCGGTTTTTAATGACGGACGATGCCTTTATAAAGAAGAAAAAGAGGGAATAACCTACTTTGGATTTATAGACAAAACCGGCGCGGCAGTCATCGATGCCAGGTATTTGAATGCCTCACATTTTAATGATGGAATCGCTTTGGTCCTTGAATTGGTTAAACGAAATGTTGGTAGCAATCAAATGTTAAAGAAACCATTGGTTGCCTACGAATACTTTGAAGCCATAATTGATCCCAAGGCCGAAATACTTCATTATTTGGTTGAAGATCCTGTTCATGTTACCTTGGATAAAAAATTCCTTAGGGAACCACCACCAATACGATCTAAGGTGATTTCTAAGAAATTAATTGCCCAGTTGAATGCGAAAAACAAATGGGTCATTAAAAAAATTCAATAGAAATTTGAACAAGGGATAGGAGAAATAGAAAATAAACATAAACTTTAATGCATTGATTAAACGTTTAATGACAATTTAATTGCCGTATGTTAACCTTTAAAAACTTTAATATAGCCGATTGGTTTTCATTCTATCGCGTTGCATCTACTCCTGTACTTTTAGTACTGATCTATTTAGATGAGCGTTTTATTTTCGCCTGGCTTTTACTCATTAGTTATCTCACAGATGCTATCGACGGTTTTCTGGCAAGACAACTTAAGATAGCCAGCCCAAGAGGATCCCAGTTGGATTCCTTTGGTGACCAATTAACACTTTTTGCCGGATTAATTGGTTTATATTTTTTTGAACGGCAATTCATTGAGAAGAATATTGTATTGATATTGATCGCCTTTATCCCTTACTTTATTCAAATGCTCATAGCCTATCTCAAATACGGCAAGGCTACAGCCTTTCACACCTATTTGGCCAAGCTCTCGGCTGTGGTTCAAAGTATATTTATAGTATGGACCCTGTTCTTCAGTCCGGATTATACATTATTCTATGTCATGATTGTTGTTGGAATCCTGGAAACCATGGAAGAGATCACATTAATATTTATGTATAAATATTGGGTTTCTGATGTAAAAAGTATTTTCTGGGCGGTTAAGGATAAAAGGCGCTTAAAGAAATAATTAATATCATGAGGAGCTACTCATTGTTCACGATCATCTTACTATGCCTGGCTATAGTCGTATTGGACATGCTGACCTTTTACTGGCTGCTTTCCTTGACTAAACTGCTCACTTCTGAACTTCTGAAAACGATTATACATATTTTATTCTGGACCTTTACGGCCGGACTCGTTATCTCCATTATCATATTAAAGGTCAGGCTGGATGATATCAACCCAAGACGAAAACATTTGTTAGTGTCCTCTTTATACGGACTAACCGTGTCTTCATTTATTCCAAAACTGATATTCACCATTATCATTTCCATTCTGTTTTTTACAAACTATGTTTTTTCGGAAACCGAGTCGCTTATTGTGATCCCGATCGTAGGCCTGTTCTCGGGGATCTTACCATTCTCTGCAATTCTTTTTGGCATTTTCAGAAGTTTATATCGCTTTAAGATCGAACATGTAAGACTTACTTCCGAATTGCTTCCTATGGCATTTGACAGACTCCGAATTGTTCACATTTCCGATCTCCACCTGGGAAGCTTTAATTACAGGTATCATATTTTGGACCGGGCCATTAATTCCATTAATCATTTAAAGCCGGACCTAATCATATTTACAGGCGATCTGGTCAATAATTTTGCATGGGAGCTACGGGGTTGGGAGAAGGTTTTCAACAATTTAAATGGAAATGCCAGGAAATATGCGGTCTTAGGCAACCATGATTACGGCGATTATAGCAGTTGGGCCAATTCGCAGGAGAAGCAAGGCAATTTTGAATCCATTAAGGATTTTTTTAAAGCCATTAATTTTAAACTGCTGATGAATGCTTCCGATCGTGTTTCAAGAGACGAAGATAATATTGCAATAATTGGAGTGGAAAACTGGGGCAACCCACCATTTAAGCAATATGGAGACCTGGATAAAAGTATGACCGATGTTAAAGATGTCCCTTTTAAAATTTTGCTGTCTCATGATCCTTCCCACTGGAGCGAAGAGGTGATCAATGATACCGATATATTCCTGACACTTTCCGGTCATACCCATGGTATGCAAATCGGTTTTCAATATAAACGGATGAATTGGAGCCCAATCAAATACAAATACAAACACTGGGGTGGTCTGTACCAGGAAGGAAAACATTACCTTTATGTAAATCGCGGATTGGGTTGGCTGGGCTTTCCTGGACGGCTTGGCATGCGTCCTGAGATCACTCTAATCGAGCTGAGATCAAAAAGCCAATCCGCATGATTAATATCATAGGATAACATAAAACGAGCTTTTAATTTTACTTAAAATTATTTAGTCATGAAAAAAATAGATAAGGTTGAAGCAAAAGCAATTGGTGATAAACTTGGCATCAATTGGGATGAAGTTGATCTCTATGAATTCACAAATGGGATTAATGTCGAGTTCGAACACGGGACGCGATATCCGGAAACCAATATCACAAATGATGACAAATATCTTACCGGAAAGATCGCCTGGGCCCATTTAAAAGAATTCAAAGATTATTATAGTCGTCTTAGAAATATGGAAGCTGAAGCTGAAATTTACTGGGAAAGCCGAATGAAATTTAAAGAAAATTAAAAGATGGATGAAAAGTCAAGAATGCCACTTCAATTTATTTTAGGGATCATATTAGCTTTAGGTGCCGGAGTATTGATGTTCTTTGGTGTTTTTGACGTCAGTATTAGAATTGCAATTGGTACCATTGGTCTTGTATTGATCGCAACCTCAAAATACAGATTGTTGTAAAATTATCGTCATTTTAATCATCTGATTTTTTTTCCTCCTTCTTTTTTTGTCTTTCCAATTTTCTAAAATAACCACGAGTCAGCCAATTATGTTTTAAGGCTTCCATATTCTCATTGAACTTTTCGGTTCCTTCATTTATGTTTTCCATGGTTGATCGCAGCGAATTGACCAGGGTCGTATCTTTCACCAAATATTGCAAGGCCCCTTCGCCCGAATTAATATCCTCAACCAGCGTATTTATACTGCCAACAACCTTGTCGATCTCCACACTTGATTCTTCAAGATTATTGACAAGGGTCTTCAATTTCTGACCCGAAACTGAATCATTGATAAGCATACCTACGACGGTTTCATCGTTATCTTTTATGGAACGTATCAATGCATTGAGTTCATTAATGGTTCCTGAGGCCATTCGGCTGGCAATTTTCAGGTTGGTTACTGAAGAACGCAGATCATTTGCCATGGTCGAATCGTTAAGTAACAAACTCAGGGTACCTTGCCCATCGATCATAGAGTTCGTTATTTTTAAAAGATCTGAGGTCAATATGGCGGCATTTTCACTTGAAACACTTAGCGTACTTAAGATATCATCTGCACCAATTTTACTATAGGACTCTATGACGTCGCCATTTTTAATAATTGGAGCAACACCTTTGCCGGGAACAATATTTACGATCATGTTTCCCACCAATCCGTCAGAACCAATAGTGGCTATGGCATCTGTTTTTATGTGGCCAATGATCTTTTCATCAATATGCATATCTACTTTTATCGTAGAGTCATTGACCATTTCAATGGCCTTTACGGTGCCAATATCGATGCCCGAATAACGTACATTATTTCCTTTCTGAAGTCCGTTTACATTTTGAAAATACGAACTTAATGTAAAGGTTTTCCTAAACATATCCTGCTGCTGACCGATGAGATAAACGGCAGTTACAAATAGAATTGTGCTGATAATAACAAACAATCCTAATTTATATTTCTGAGCGCTGGTTTTTTTCATAGGATTAGATTTAATGTTTAAAAAATGCTTTTACTTTTGGGTCGTCCATCGCGGCTAAATCTTTAAAATTTCCTTCGGCATAATTAATCCCATCTATAAGCAATATCATCCTGTCGGCGATGACGCGTGCACAATCAACGTCATGTGTAATAATTAAGGCTGATGTATTATAGGTCTCTTGAATTTGCTGCATCAATAAAATTATTTCCTTAGCTGTAATTGGGTCCAGGCCACTTGTTGGCTCATCATACAAAATAATTTTCGGCTTTAAAATTAGTGTTCGAGCCAGGGCAACCCGTCGTTTCATACCGCCAGACAATTCAGAAGGCATCAGGTCAATGGCATCGATCAAGCCAACATTGTTAAGAGCTTCTTCAACCAATTCGTCCGTATCCATATCTTCATTGAACTTATCCGTATGACGCCGAAGCGGGAACTCAAGATTTTCCCTCACGGTCATTGAATCATACAAGGCGCTCCCTTGAAATAAGAATCCGATATCAGCACGCAAATCATCCATTGTGTTTTGATCTAATTGGGTAATATCTTTATTCATCACTGATATAATACCTTTATCGGCTTCCATTAATCCCACGAGGCATTTGATCATTACCGACTTACCGGATCCCGATTTCCCCATGATGACCAAATTCTCACCCTGATACAATTTCATATTAAAGCCGTTGAGAACATGATTATCGCCAAAACTCTTATAGAGATCCTTTATTTGAAGAACAATGGAACGATCGTTCTCTCGTCTTTCAATAGTTGCTATGTCTTTTTCCTTTCTCATAATTCATAAAAAATATCAGCGACAAAAACAGCGATGAAGTCAATGATGAATAGCAAGAGCGATGTAAAAACCACCGCCGAATTGGCTGCCTTCCCTACCCCAGCTGTTCCTTTCTTACAATAATACCCTTTAAAACATCCTACAAGTCCAATGGCAAATCCAAAGAAAAAAGATTTGATGGTTGCCGGAACGATATCGCCAAATTCCAGGGCGTCAAAAACCTGGTTAAAATAGAGCATAAATGAAACATTGCCCTTGAGATTTTCTACTAAAAACGAACCGTATAAAGCAATCGCATCACCAACAATAACCAGAAGTGGTAACATTAAGGTAGTGGCCAGAATTCGCGTTACCACTAAATACTTGAACGGATTTGTACCTGAAACTTCCATGGCATCAATTTGTTCGGTTACCCGCATTGATCCCAACTCGGCACCTATTCCTGAACCGATACGACCAGCACAAACAAGAGCAGTGATCATGGGCCCAATTTCTCTTACAATTGAAATCCCTACCATTGATGGCATCCAGGAAGCTGCACCAAATTCAACAAGAGTAGGCCGTGTTTGAAGCGTTAAGACCAGGCCTATAATGAATCCGGTTATGGCTACCAACAATAAAGATTTATTACCCATAAAGTAGCACTGACGCAATAATTCCTTGAATTCAAAAGGTCGTTTAAATAATTCCTTAAAAAACCGTCCTGCAAAAAAAGAAAGCTCTCCTATTTCGACAAAAAATGACTTTAGGTTATATGTTAAGCTGACTTGATAAGACATTATCACAAGTTTTCAGTCTATCAAATGTATTGTAATAATAGCGCAACTGAAATGATAAAAATCATGTTAGCACACTGATAATTGTCATAGTTAACTCGCTCATTTGTAGGTATTTTTATAGATAATACAATAGTTAATAATGGAAGCATTGAAGCTTGGATTAGTACTCTCCGGAGGTAGTATACGCGGTGTTGCTCCTATTGGAGCATTAAAAGCAAGTCAATTAATCGAGAAATTAAATCCCACAAATAAAAAGGGGAAAACTAAAAATGAATTAATCAATAAATTCACACAGCATTGAACTTGATCAATATGGATCAAAATTTAAATCACGACGAAAATACCATCCATCAAAGCACGAGTTGGCTTAACAGATACCAGGAATATCTCGGCGAGTTTGTTTATGGAGGAATAGATGGTGCTGTGACGACCTTTGCTGTTGTGGCCGGCGCTGTTGGGGCCAGTCTTGATAACTCCATTATAATCATATTAGGATTTGCAAATTTGATAGCCGATGGATTTGCGATGTCAGTTGGTGCTTATTTATCTACCAAATCGGTGATCGATAACTATAACAAACATAAACAGATTGAATACTGGGAGGTCGATCATCTCCCTGAAAAGGAACGTGAGGAAATAAGAGAAATTTATGAAGCCAAAGGCTTTGAAGGGAAACTCCTTGAACAAGTCGTTGATACCATTACGGCCGACAAAGACCGCTGGGTTGATGTTATGATGAAGGAAGAATTGATGATGGCCGAAGAAACGAAGTCTCCATTTATGATGGGCCTTGTGACTTATATTTCATTTATTTTAATTGGGCTTATCCCCTTATTGGTATATGTTTGGGACTATTTAGTAGGATTTGAAGGCAGCTTGTTCATTTATACAAGTATTTTTACGTCCATGGCATTTATTTTTATTGGCTTCCTAAAAACCTATGTTACTCAAACCAGTAAAATCAAAGGTATTCTTGAAACCTTGGTTCTCGGTGTTTTGGCAGCGACTTTAGCTTATTTTGTTGGCGATATTCTTGAAAATTTAATCAGCTGATTTCCAATTTATTAATATTAAAATAATTTTCGAATTGAAGCGCTCATTTCTAAATTTAAGATTTTTTTAAACATTTTTTCTTTGATTTTGTTTAACTTTGTTTAAATAATTTTAATTTTTAATGAACAATATTAAATCGGAATTTAGTATCAGGGATCTTGAAAACCTCTCAGGAATTAAGGCCCATACCATTCGCATCTGGGAAAAACGTTACAATCTTTTACAACCGAACCGATCGGATACCAACATAAGATCCTATAACATTGAGAATCTTCAGAAGCTGTTGAATATCGTTTATTTGAATTCTAATGGCTATAAAATATCTAAGATCTCAAATTTAAAGGAAGCAGAAATTCCAGTCCTTGTAAGAGAACTTGCCTCAAAAAGTGATCAGCACCATCATGCTATTAACGCCTTCAAATTGTCTATGATTAATTTTGATCAGAACCTGTTCAACAACACTTATAACAGCTTGCTCCGGGAATATTCATTTAGAGAAATATTTTATGATGTTCTGATTGCGCTACTTGAAGAAATTGGATTATTATGGCAAACAGACACCATCAGTCCTGCACATGAGCACTTCATTTCAACACTCATTAAGCAAAAAATTCTGATCAATATTGAAAAAGTTCAGAATCTTGAACCCATCAATAAATCAAAGACCTTTGTCCTGTATTTACCAGAGAATGAAATCCATGATATCGGACTGTTATTTGTTAACTATGAATTGGTCTGTAAAGGATATCATAGTATTTATTTAGGACAAAGTGTCCCTATTGTATGCCTCAACGACCTCAACAAATTGTATGACGATATCACCTATGTATCCTATTTCACGATTAAACCTGAGCAAGATGATTTAATTTCTTATTTAAATGAATTTAATAAGGAGCTAATCATAAAAGAAAAGACAAAATTATTTATATTAGGGCAACGGTCATCACAAATTGAAACGAATAAGCTTCCTTCAGGGATTTCAACATTTAATTCAATTGCAGATTTAGTTAAAGTATTGTAAAAATTTAGAGTTAATCATTATTTTGTTTAACTTTTTTATATATTTGTTAAACAAAATGAATATTTCAGTATCCATACTCGGTTCCGGTTTTTCGTCTCTTGCAGCTTCATGTTATTTAGCGCAGGCGGGTTACGACGTCACTATTTATGAGAAAAATAGTACTGTTGGTGGACGCGCCCGTCAACTTAAAAAAGATGGATTTACATTCGATATTGGTCCGACCTGGTATTGGATGCCCGATGTATTTGAGCGGTTTTTCTCGGATTTTAATAAAAAACCTTCCAACTATTACCAGCTGGACAAATTAAACCCGGCCTATAGTGTGTACTTCGACAAGGATGATTACATCACCATTCCAGATACCCTGGAAAAGATATATGCCGCCTTTGAAGGTGAAGAAAAAGGAAGCTCAAAGGCACTTAAAAAATTTATAGCTCAAGCAGAAAGCAATTATAATATTGCCATTAAAGACCTTGTTTATAAGCCCGGTGTGTCACCTTTAGAATTAGTTACTCCAAAAACTATAGCGAAACTCAATCAGTTTTTTAGCACAGTCAAGAAAGATGTACGTAAAGAATTTAATAATAATCGTTTAGCACAAATCCTTGAATTTCCCGTACTCTTTCTTGGTGCTAAACCAAGCAGTACACCCTCCTTCTACAATTTCATGAATTATGCTGATTTCGGACTGGGGACTTTCCATCCGAAAGGTGGTATGTACGAAGTTATAAGTGCCATGGTCACTTTAGCTATTGAACTGGGTGTGACTATCAAAACAAATACGCCTATTACCGAAATTGTGATTGACAAGGGTAAAGCCATCGGCATTAAGTCCTCAGATGATTTTTTTCATTCCGACCTGGTTTTAAGCGGCGCCGACTATCATCATACCGAAACCCTAATCGATGAAAAATATAAACAATATTCAAATAAATACTGGTCCAAGAAAACCTTTGCTCCAAGTGCCTTGCTCTTTTACATTGGCTTCGATAAGAAGTTAAAAAATGTTGATCATCACACATTGTTTTTCGATGTGGATTTTGATGCTCATGCGGCATCAATTTATGACGAGCCATCCTGGCCCGATAAGCCATTGTTCTATGCTAGCTTTCCAAGCATCACTGACGATAGTTTTGCGCCAACGGGAAAAGAAGCAGGCATTTTTTTAATTCCGTTAGCACCAGGATTGGAAGATACCGAAGACCTTAGAGAAACCTATTTTGACAAAGTTTTAAAACGATTTGAAGAACTGACCAATCAAGAGGTACAATCTTCGATTCGCTTCAAGGAATCCTTTTGTGTCAATGATTTTATTAAAGATTATAATTCCTACAAGGGGAATGCTTATGGTATGGCCAATACATTGATGCAAACCGCATTTTTAAGGCCGAAACTGAAAAGTAAAAAAGTCAGAAATCTGTTTTTTACCGGGCAACTCACCGTTCCCGGACCGGGCGTTCCTCCCGCCCTTATCTCGGGAAAATTAGTTTCCGGCCTCATTGAAAAAGAATATAAACTGAAAAAGAAAACTACTACTAACGTTTTATCGTATCATTAATTCAACATCCAATGAAATCAATTTTCGATTCCGTATCCAATCAAAGCAGTAAGATCGTTACGAGCGCTTACAGCACTTCATTTTCACTTGCCACGAAAATGTTATCAAGTAGCATCCGACAGGACATCTATAATATTTATGGCTTTGTACGACTGGCCGATGAGATCGTTGATTCCTTCCATGATTATAATAAGGAAGATCTCTTCAATAAGTTTGAATACGATCTTGAATTGGCTATCGATAACCGAATCAGCTTAAACCCGATATTGAATGCCTTTCAACATACCTATCATACTTATAAAATCGATAAGGCTTATGTAGACGCCTTCATGAAAAGTATGAGAATGGATCTTTACAAATCAGAATATCTTACCGAAGATGAGTTCAATACCTACATTTACGGATCGGCAGACGTTGTTGGACTGATGTGTCTAAAAGTATTTGTTAAGGGCGATCAAATGAAGTTTGATGAATTAAAGGATACGGCAATGGCATTGGGATCAGCGTTTCAAAAGGTTAATTTTTTACGGGATCTGAAAGCCGATCATGAAGAATTGAACCGAACATACTTCCCTAATACCGACCTAAATAACCTGGATGAATCTTCTAAGCAACAGATCATCGATGATATTGAAAAGGATTTTGCCCTGGGATTGAGCGGTATTAAAAAATTACCCATGGAAGCACGTTTTGGTGTTTTTATGGCCTACAGATATTACAGGCAACTTCTAAAAAAATTAAAACGCCTTCCGGCCTTAGAGATTAAAAATTCGCGAGTAAGAGTTCCTAACTATAAAAAGATCGAACTGCTAACGCGAAGCTATGTTAAATATCAGTTGAATTTATTGTAAATTTGTACTATGCAAACAGTGTATTGGATCCTCATATTTTTAGCGACATTCTTTTGGATGGAGTTCATGGCATGGTTCACGCACAAATACATTATGCATGGGTTTTTATGGCATTTGCATAAAGATCACCATCAGAAGGATCACGATAGCTGGTTTGAACGTAACGATGCTTTCTTTTTATTCTATGCCATTGTGAGCATAGTTTGCTTCTATGTCTGGAGTTTTGAAAATATTTGGTGGTGTCTGCCCATTGGATTGGGAATCATGGCCTATGGGGCAACCTATTTTATGGTCCATGATATTTTTATTCATCAACGCTTCAAAATGTTTAGAAATGCCAATAATTGGTATGCAAGGGGTGTTCGACGTGCCCATAAAATTCACCATAAACATCTTGGAAAGCAAAAAGGTGAGAATTTTGGGATGCTAATCGTCCCTTTTAAATACTTCAGAAAATAGCAGATGAACTATCTGTATTTATTATTAAACCTGGGATCGCTTTCGATACCTTTTTTGTTTAGCTTTCATCCAAAACTTAAATTTTATAAAAAGTGGAAGGGCTTATCTATTGGGATGCTGATTGGAATGCTCCTGTTTATTCCCTGGGATATCGTTTTCACTGCAAAAGGCATTTGGGGATTCAATGAGACCTATTACCTTGGTGTCAAACTATTTGGTCTTCCTATAGAAGAATGGTTGTTTTTTATTTGTATTCCTTATGCCTGCGTATTCACTCATTATGCATTGCTACATTATTTTCCTGATTTAAAACTATCAATCAAGTCAACCCGCTGGATCTCATGGATACTCATGTTCATTTTAATTTTGGCTCTAAACTTCAATTATGATAAGTGGTATACCTTTGTCAATTTTGGATTGGCGCTATTAGTTATTCCTTTGGTACTCAAGCTTAATTTTAAATTGCTTCAGAAGTACTATCTCACCTTTATTGTCATGCTCATTCCCTTTTTTATAGTCAATGGAATCCTGACAGGAACAGGCATTGAATCGGAAGTGGTCTGGTACAACAATGATGAAAACCTGGGAATTCGACTTTTAACGATTCCGGTTGAAGACATCATTTACGCCTTCTCCTTAATATTAATTAACCTGTTTTTTACCGCCTATTTCACAAAAAGCAGAACTCCTGATTTGAATTAAAAAATAAGGCGCCAATCTCTTTTTCAAAAGATAACGCCCTATTCAAAGTGAATATGATATATTTAAATCATTATCTGCTTACTGTTCCGGTTGGTAAGGATGCCAAATTCAATCCCAGATCATGCGTAAATGGTGCAGTCTCATTTCCTGCCGTTCCAACCAATGGTTTAAGGACAAAAGGGGCAAATGAATCGTCCGGGACAGGTTCAACTGAAATCACCACCGTTCTGCCTCTTAGATCTAATGGAAAGGTTTCTCCGGAAGGTGCATTCAGGAAAAAATCTTCGCCCGGGACCGGTGGCCCAGCCTGTGTTGTTTCACTAAAAGGTGCTGAATTATCGACCATATCGAATGCTGTAAAAGTTCCAGTGCTCAAAGGGCCGGCATCTCCAACCACCCAACCTTCATAAGCCCAGCCTTCAGGTAAGCTTGGCAATACAAAATTTGGTGTTGGCGGCATTCCGGGAGTTCCAAACCAAATCCCGTTCTCATCATTCCCATTATTGACGCCCATTTCGTCAGTTGGTGTTCTTAAAAAGAAGGAACCTGATGCATTGCTAAAATCGCCAATCAAACCGGTATTTACCATGGCCGAATCGCCATTAAAATCACCAGCCAATATTTTTGTTGCCGCAGGCGCTGGATCCGGATCGACCAAAGGCTCGATGGAGAGCACAAAGGTTGAAGCACTGTTCAACTGATCTGTATCAACTTGAAAGGACTGAGGAAAATTATTTGAACTAAATCTCCCTGTTGAAACAGGAGCACCGTCTACAATAATCCAACCTTCATAGACATAATCTAGCCCCAAGGCTTCCAATCCGGTTAAATTAAGGGTGAGTGTTGATGTATTTTGTCCGTTTCCATCGTCATTAGTGCTACAGGACACGGTCAACAAGCCTATCATGCTCATTGCTAAAATCATTTTTCTTATCATCGCTTTAAATTTTAATTATTAATAATTCAAAATTAAATGATGCGTTGAACAAAAAATGTTAGCTAGCTAACACTAGGCAATTTTTTTATAAATGCGAATGTGTTTTCTGTGAAATTCGAGCACTTTTTCCTCTTTCAGTTCGTTGAGTAGAATATTTAATGTAGGCCTGGACGTTCCTATTAAACAGGCTATTTCTTTTTGAGTAAAAGGATGATTGATGATATGATCGCCTGTTTGTTCGCAATCATAACCATATTCGGTACATAATTCATTTAAGAATTCCATGAGGCGGGTTTTGGCGTCTTTAAAAAGAAGGATTTGTAACCGGCGTTCTAATTTTTGCAATTTAAACCCGATCAGCTTATATATCTTAAAACTAAAGGTCTGATTGTCACGCATTAAGTCATGCATGGTCTCAACTCCTATTGGGCAAATAGACGTTTTATCATCAAGGGATTGCGCAAATTCATCACGCTTGTCCGCACCCAATATGGCCTTTTCGCCAAACAATTCTCCCCGCGTTAAAATTGCTTTTACAAACTCATTGCCGTCCTCGGTATAATACCCAATTTTAACTTTCCCTTTCTCAATGAGATATACTTTATTGGCAGAGTCTTCTTCAAAATAGATATAGTCCTGCTTTTTATAAGCATCAAAATCATGATCCTTTTTGTAGGCCTTGAATTTATGCGGACAAAGCACCTTAAACAAGTTGACGTCTTCAAAGAACCAAATTGATTTCATTATAAGGTTGTAATAAGTTTACAGTGTTGTCGACATAAACTTTTGATGCTTACATTTTTTCAATAAAAAAACGCCCATTATTACAATGGACGTTTTCAATTTAAAAGTGCTTTAGATCAAGCGTTTTGTTTTTTAATTAAGTTCAGTGCCGAACCTTCCCTGAACCATTCTATCTGCGCTTCATTATAGGTGTGATTGACCTTGATAATATCATTGCTTCCATCAGCATGATCCACTTCAATGGTTAATGGTTTTCCTTCGGAAAATTCATTCAGGTCTAAAAAGTTGAACGTATCATCCTCCTGAATGAGATCGTAGTCGTTCTCGTTGGCGAATGTTAGGCCAAGCATACCTTGTTTCTTCAAATTTGTTTCATGGATTCTCGCAAAGGATTTAACGATCACTGCTGCCACACCTAAATGACGTGGTTGCATAGCCGCATGCTCTCTTGAAGAACCTTCTCCATAGTTATGATCACCAACAACTACCGTATAAATTCCGGCTGCCTTATATCCACGTTGAGTATCAGGAACTCCGCCATATTCACCGCTAATTTGGCTCTTGACAAAATTGGTTTTCTTATTAAAAGCGTTAACAGCGCCTATCAAGGTATTGTTAGAGATATTATCCAAATGCCCTCTGAATCGCAACCAGGGTCCAGCCATTGAAATGTGATCGGTGGTACATTTTCCGAAGGCTTTGATGAGTAATTTAGCCCCTTTGATCTCGTTGCCAATTGGTTTAAATGCCGTCAATAATTCCAGTCGTTCAGAATCCGGGTTTACCTTTATTTCGATGCTACTGCCATCTTCAACCGGCTCTAAATACCCATTGTCTTTAACATCAAATCCTTTAGGCGGTAATTCCCATCCTGTTGGTTCATCCAACATGACTTCTTCGCCACTTTCGGAAACCAAAGAATCAGTGATCGGATTAAAATCCAAACGCCCCGCAATGGCTATTGCAGCCGTAAGTTCAGGTGATGCAACAAAGGCATGTGTGTTTGGGTTACCATCTGCGCGTTTGGCGAAATTTCTATTGAATGAATGCACAATACTATTTTTTGGTGCATTTTGCGGATCTTTATATCTCGCCCATTGTCCGATGCAAGGTCCGCAGGCATTGGTAAATATCGTGGCATCCAATTTCTCAAAAACCTGTAAAATCCCATCGCGTTCAGCTGTATATCTTACTTGCTCAGAACCCGGATTGATTCCGAACTGAGATTTGGTCTTTAAGCCTTTATCTAAAGCCTGCTGTGCTATGGACGATGCTCGTGACAGATCTTCGTATGATGAGTTCGTACAGGAACCAATAAGCCCCCATTCTACCTTAAGCGGCCAATCATTGGCTGTCGCTTTTTCGGTCATCTCAGAACCTACATTTGTTGAAAGGTCTGGTGTAAAAGGTCCGTTCAATAACGGTCCAAGTTCCGAAAGATTGATATCGATAAGTTGATCGAAATATTGTTCGGGATTTGCATAGACTTCAGGATCAGCGGTTAAATAGTCTTTTATTTCATTGGCTGCTTCGGCAACATCTGCTCTCTCAGTCGCTTTTAAATAACGCTCCATGGATTCGTCATAGCCAAATGTGGAGGTTGTAGCACCAATTTCGGCGCCCATATTACAAATTGTACCTTTTCCTGTACATGACATCGACAATGCTCCTGGTCCGAAGTATTCCACTATGGCTCCTGTCCCACCTTTTACAGTTAGGATTTCAGCCACCTTTAAAATGACATCTTTAGGCGCCGTCCAACCCGATAATTTTCCGGTTAATCTAACGCCGATCAATTTTGGGAATTTCAATTCCCAGGCCATACCTGCCATAACATCAACGGCATCGGCACCACCTACGCCAATGGCCACCATACCAAGTCCGCCGGCGTTCACTGTATGCGAATCAGTTCCAATCATCATTCCGCCGGGGAAGGCATAATTTTCAAGCACCTCCTGGTGAATGATCCCTGCTCCGGGCTTCCAAAATCCCAGTCCGTATTTATTTGATACCGACTCCAGGAAATTAAAGACTTCATTACTTGTATTCAGTGCCGTTTGTAAATCCATGCTCGCACCGTTTTTCGCCTGTATTAAATGATCACAATGCGTTGTTGTTGGAACGGCTACTTTTTTCTTCCCGGCCTGCATGAACTGCAATAAGGCCATTTGAGCCGTGGCATCCTGCAAAGCGATACGATCGGGGGCGAAGTCAACATAATCCTTTCCTCTTGTAAATGCAGTTGTTGCATTTCCATTCCATAAATGGGAATACAAGATCTTTTCCGAAAGTGTCAATGGATGTCCAACCACTTCACGCGCTTTATCAACACGTTCGGACATGCGTCCATACACTTTTTTAATCATATCAATATCAAATGCCATAATGCTTAGGTTTTTATGCCCAGCAAAAATACGAATTCCGAAGGGATTTAAAAATTGATGCCAGTTGATAAACAATTTAGAGAATTCCTCAAAATGTAAGCAGCTGAAACACTAATAATTACCGATTTGGTAAAAAAGAATCCTTGAAAATATCAAATTAATAAAATCCATGCAGATTCAAGCGAAAAAAAGACGTATCGAAATGGGCAATACAGGAATAATGAAATTTTATAAATGCCTTAAAACAAGCTCTTGATCACCTGTTCATCGGTGACGCCTTCGGCTTCCGCCTTGTAGTTTTTGATGATCCTGTGTCGTAAAATCGGGTTGGCCACCACCTGAACATTTTCAATATCGGGAGAGAATTTCCCCTGGATCGCTGCATGGGTCTTCGCCGCGAGAATCAAATTCTGTGAAGCTCTTGGACCTGCGCCCCAATCGATATACTGCTTTACCAAATCGGTTGCAGTGTCGCTGTCGGGACGTGTTTTAGCCACCATCTCCACAGCATATTCAATGACATTATCGGCAACAGGGATTCGCCTGATGACATGTTGATAATTGAGAATTTCTTCGGCTGTAAATAATGGATTGACGGTTGCCACATCATCAGAGGTCGTTGTTCTAACAACTTCCACTTCTTCCTTGAAGCTAGGATAATCTAAATTGATCGCAAACATAAAACGGTCCAATTGGGCTTCCGGTAAGGGATAGGTTCCTTCCTGCTCAATTGGGTTTTGGGTTGCCAGAACAAAATATGGCAGATCCAATTTATAGTGATGACCAGCAACGGTTACAGCGCGTTCCTGCATCGCTTCCAATAAAGCGGCTTGCGTTTTAGGAGGCGTCCTGTTAATCTCATCGGCTAAAATGATATTGGCGAAAACAGGGCCTTTGATAAATTTAAAA
>JABDLA010000030.1 GCA_013001965.1 Flavobacteriaceae bacterium
TTAAATATCCATCAACTCCACCAGCTTCGAAAGAAGGACCCCAGTTAGAGAAGAACCATCCAAATGCCTGGTCAAATCCATTACCATACTTGTCCTGATAATCAGGAGTTGAAGCAATTTCATTGAAAAATAAGGATTGGTTTACAGTGATTTCAGTTTTCTTAGGACCAGCTGATCCTCCAGAACCTGATTTTGTAGTAATTACAATCACACCGTTTCTACCAGCAGTACCATATAATGTTGCTGCAGCTAAACCTTTCAGTACGTTTACGCTTTCAATATTATTTGGATCTAAATCCAAGAATCTTGAAGAACCAACGTTTCCACTAGCGAAAGATCCTTGAGGATTATTTGAATCACTACTAAATGGAACACCATCAACAACAAATAACGCCTGGTTACTACCATTAATAGAAGTGTATCCTCTAATTACAACATTTGTTGCAGATCCAGATTGTCCACCCTGAGATGTAATCTGAACTCCTGAAGCCTTACCAGAAAGCACTCTGGCAACATCCCCTTCGGTCCGTTGCTCGATATCTTCTGATGTGACTTCACTAACGGCATATCCAAGAGCTTTCTTTTCTCTTTTGATACCTTGTGCAGTAACTACAACTTCTTCTAAAACCGAAACATCTTCTGATAATGTTACGTTTATGACATTCGCAGCTCCTACCGTCAGCTCTTGTGTTACATAACCTACGAAAGAAAATACAAGAACATCAGCAACACTTGCCAAAATACTATAATTTCCATCGAAATCGGTTTGGGTACCAGTAGATGTACCTTTAACTATAATATTAACCCCAGGAAGTGGTCCAGTAGCATCAGCCACATTACCTGAAATTGTTTTCTCTTGTGCAAAAGTAAATTGCACAACAAACGCCAGTAATAGCGTTAAAATTCCACTAAACTTTGTTTTCATTTTATAATTTATTTGAATTAGTCTACGCCAAAAATCATAATAAAAAGTTAATAAAACAATAATTATTGGTTAAAATTTTAATTTTTTTTCGAATTGCCCGAGCGCTTCGGGAACTTATATTAAAAACTGGCGTTTAAACTCAGGTGAATTTTAGAGTTCGAAAGCTTAAATTTTTGGTTTTCGAATTTACCGTTGGCATAGTTAAATTTAAGCAGTCCAGCCTTGGTTAAAATCCCAAATCCAAAACCAAATCCAAAGAGTTTTTCTTTGGTCAGCGCCAGGTCATTTTCGAGGTAGGCGGCATCGATGATGGAATGGATAAAAATACTGTTGTTCAACTGGTATCGGTATTCGCTGTTAAAGACCCCATAGACCGAGGACAGCAGGCTGTTTTCTTCGAATCCCCGAATGGAATTGATGCCGCCAAAACGCAACAGTTCATTGCTCAGTAAATTGTCTGTGAAGAGCCCCGCACCGGAGGCCTTTAAATAAATACTGTTTTTCGGATTGAGGTTAATAATTTTAGAAACGTCCAATGCAAAGGATTGTTGGGCCTCTGTATCATTTTGCAAATGACGTTGGCCGAAGCCAAACTTTGCAAAAAACCTGAAATTTACAGGAAAGAGAAGATTCTGAAATTGTGGTTTGAACTGTTCATATTTCAAATTGTAAAATGTCGTGTTGTAATCCTGGATATCGCCTGTATTTTCCGAAAGAAGATTATTAGACTGCACCGCACTGATGCCTACAAACAAACGTTGGGTGGCATTGAGCTGGTAAAAAAGATCGGCCGACTGATTCACCGTCGTAAAGGACGAGTCTTTTTTGAAGATGTTCAAATGGACCTGTGTCCCGAGACCTGTTCGAAATAAATAGGGCATATCGGCCTGGACGTTAAATGTCTTCTGCTCATTTTCATCGCTTTTATAATTTAGTCGAACCGACTCTCCAAAATTAAGACTGTTGATCAGGTTGAGATTTAAGTAGCCATCGAATTCCAGTTTGTTGGTTTCCTCATTGGTTCCAAATCCCAAGAAGCCATCAAAGGAATTACTTTTAATTTTTTCGATATAAAAGTAAATGGTTGTCGAATCTTTCGTGAAAAGAACTTCAGGCGACCTGGTTTGGTTCGCAAAATTTAAATTGTTAAGACGTTCGGTTTTTTCTTTGATCTCATTCAGGTTAAAATCATCTCCGGATCTTACCTTTAAATAATGTTTTAAAAACGAACGAGGAAATTTTTCATAGCCTTTGATCACGAGGGCATCGACTGTTCTCTTTTTGTTTTCCGAAATCAAAAGATTTGCCTGAAGGTTCTTACCGTCTTTTTTTTTATGTCCGGTTAGTTTAAGAGATGCAAATGGTAAGCCCTGTTCAATGATTAATGCATTTAAGTAATTCATAACCTTTTCTATTTCACTTATTGGGATAGAAAAATAATCAGGGGTTACAGCATTGGATACGGCTTGAAGTTGGGCCTCCGAAAAGTGGGTTTTTGAGTAATATATATATATGGTGTCGTATTTCTTGTTTAAAGCGAACTCCGATTGGTAGGTAGAATCATTGAATTTTGAGGTTTTTAAAACTTCATTTTCAATATAACCAGCTCGCTGAAGTTTGAAATGGGTACTGTCAATTTCGTTTTGAAGTGATTTGAAATCCTGAAAAATTTTCGAATATCGCAATGAATCAATGACGGCAGTTTCAAGTGTGTCCGATCCTTCAATAGTGAGATATAAATTTTGCGCATCGGTACCGGACGAGAACAGTAATAAAACCAGGAAAAATTTAGCGATCTTTTGAATCTTCAAAACAGCTTGATTTGCGCATAAAACTAACGTAAAATAATTCGAAATAATATACTACCGAAATTAATTTTCAAATAACTATCAAATTTGCTGTTCTAAGATTTGAATTATTCATATTAATTTCTACCTTTGCAGCCCTCTAACAAGAGGGTTTTAAAACAATATTATAAAAATAATATGCCAACAATTTCACAATTAGTACGAAAAGGAAGAGCCAAAATAACCAAGAAGAGTAAATCGGCTGCTTTGGATTCGTGTCCTCAAAGACGAGGAGTGTGTACGCGTGTTTACACCACTACGCCTAAGAAACCAAACTCTGCAATGCGAAAAGTTGCACGGGTCAGGTTGACCAATGGTAATGAGGTGAATGCATACATTCCCGGAGAAGGACACAATTTACAAGAGCACTCGATAGTATTGGTTAGAGGTGGAAGGGTAAAAGATTTGCCAGGGGTTAGATATCATATCGTTCGCGGTGCTTTAGACACAGCCGGTGTTGAAGGTAGAACGCAACGACGATCTAAGTACGGTGCAAAACGCCCTAAGAAGTAATTTAAACTTTAAAAAGAAGACATGAGAAAAAGACAGGCGAAAAAAAGACCCATTTTACCGGATCCAAGATTTAACGATCAATTAGTGACACGTTTTGTGAACATGATGATGTGGGATGGTAAAAAGTCTGTAGCCTTTAAATGTTTCTATGATGCGATTGACATTGTAGAAGAAAAGAAAACCGACGACGAAAAAACAGCTTTAGAAATTTGGAAGGATGCTTTATCTAACGTTATGCCTCACGTAGAAGTACGTAGCCGACGTGTTGGTGGTGCGACATTCCAAATTCCAATGCAGATCCGTCCGGACCGAAAAATATCAACCGCAATGAAATGGTTGATCAGTTTTTCGAGAAAAAGAAATGAAAAATCTATGGCTCAAAAATTAGCGGCAGAAGTCTTAGCTGCAGCTAAAGAAGAAGGAGCAGCTGTCAAGAAAAGAGTGGATACTCATAAAATGGCAGAAGCAAACAAAGCATTCTCACACTTTAGATTTTAATTAGAAATGGCAAGAGATTTAAAATATACAAGAAACATAGGGATCGCTGCGCATATTGATGCGGGTAAAACAACAACTACCGAGCGTATTCTTTATTATACTGGTGTATCTCATAAAATTGGTGAGGTGCATGATGGTGCAGCAACCATGGATTGGATGGAGCAGGAGCAGGAACGTGGGATCACGATCACATCTGCTGCAACAACCTGTACATGGGATTTTCCAACTGAAAATGGAAAACCAACAGCTGATGCAAAAGGATACCACTTCAATATTATTGATACTCCGGGTCACGTCGATTTTACCGTTGAGGTAAATCGATCATTGCGTGTCCTTGATGGTTTGGTGTTCTTATTTAGTGCAGTTGATGGTGTTGAACCACAATCAGAAACCAACTGGAGACTGGCCGATAATTACAAGGTGCCTAGAATGGGCTTTGTCAATAAAATGGACCGTCAGGGTTCTAACTTCTTAGCTGTTTGTCAGCAAGTGAAAGAGATGTTAGGATCTAATGCCGTACCAATCGTTCTTCCTATTGGAGATGAAGCCGATTTTAGAGGTATCGTTGACCTGGTTAAGAACAGAGCAATCATCTGGCATGATGAGACGATGGGAGCTACATTCGATGAGGTTGATATTCCTGAAGAATTGAAAGCTGAAGCTGCCGAGTTAAGAGCAAATCTTATTGAAGAAGTTGCAGGCTATGATGAAGATCTTCTTGAGAAGTTCATGGAAGATGAAGATTCTATTACTGAAGATGAAGTACATGCAGCGCTTAGAGCCGCGGTTATGGACATGTCCATTATACCGATGATCTGTGGATCTGCTTTTAAGAATAAAGGTGTTCAATTTCTATTGGATGCTGTTTGTCGTTATTTGCCCTCACCGGTTGATAAGGACGCTATTGTGGGTACCGATCCTAATAATGGAAACGAGATCGCTCGTAAACCGGACGTATCTGAGCCGTTTTCGGCATTGGCATTTAAAATTGCTACCGATCCTTTTGTTGGTCGTCTGGCGTTTTTCCGTGCGTATTCAGGCCGTCTTAATGCAGGATCATATGTATTGAATAACAGATCTGGTAAGAAAGAACGTATTTCGCGTATCTATCAGATGCACTCCAATAAACAAAATGCCATCGATCATATCGAGGCCGGTGATATTGGTGCTGCTGTTGGATTTAAGGATATTAAAACCGGAGATACACTCTCCGATGAGAAGCATCCTATAGTTTTAGAAAGTATGGACTTCCCGGATCCTGTAATCGGTATCGCTGTGGAACCTAAGACTAAAGCCGACGTTGATAAGTTAGGGATGTCCCTGGCAAAATTAGCAGAAGAGGATCCAACCTTTACAGTACGAACTGATGAAGCTTCCGGACAGACCATTATTTCTGGAATGGGTGAGCTTCACTTAGATATCATTGTTGATCGTTTAAGACGTGAGTTCAAGGTTGAAGTGAATCAAGGTCAGCCACAGGTTGAGTACAAAGAAGCAATTACGCGAGCTGCGGACCACAGAGAAGTTTACAAGAAACAATCTGGTGGACGCGGTAAATTTGCCGACATTGTCTTTACGCTTGAACCTGCTGAAGAAGGAAAACCAGGTCTTGAATTTATTTCTGAGATCAAAGGTGGAAACGTTCCTAAGGAATTCATTCCGTCTATTGAGAAAGGATTTAAAATGGCAATGATCAACGGACCGCTAGCTGGTTATGAAGTAGACGCCATGAAAGTGACCTTAAAAGACGGCTCATATCATGATGTGGATTCAGATCAATTATCATTCGAATTGGCTGCTAAACTCGGATTCAGATCTGCTGCGAAAGCTGCCAAAGCTGTGATCATGGAGCCAATTATGAAGCTTGAAGTTTTAACTCCTGAAGAAAATATGGGAGATATTGTAGGAGACCTTAACCGTCGTCGTGGTCAGGTAAATGACATGAGTGACAGGGCAGGCTCTAAAGTTGTTAAGGCCACTGTACCATTATCTGAGATGTTCGGATATGTAACTTCCTTAAGAACCTTATCGTCAGGTAGAGCAACATCTACTATGGAATTTTCACACTATGCCGAAACCCCTTCAAACATTTCTGAAGAGGTCATTAAGGCAGCTAAAGGAGCAGTTGAAGCTTAATAATTAAGAAGATGAGTCAGAAAATTAGAATAAAATTAAAGTCATACGATCACAATCTGGTAGATAAATCTGCCGACAAGATTGTAAAAACAGTTAAGAGCACTGGTGCTGTGGTTACCGGACCAATTCCGTTACCAACACACAAGAAAATTTTCACTGTTTTGCGTTCACCTCACGTTAATAAGAAATCAAGAGAGCAATTTCAATTGAGTTCTTATAAGCGATTGCTTGACATTTACAGTTCTTCATCCAAGACGATTGATGCCTTGATGAAATTAGAATTGCCAAGTGGTGTTGAGGTTGAGATCAAAGTGTGATCATAGATAGAAAGGGAACTTTCAAAAACATGTCCTGAGCTGCGAGCAAAGGAAAAACGGTAAAAATACAATTCAGGGTTGAGATGTATTTTGACCCTGAATTTTTTTAAATAAGTAATAACAATAAATTAATAATTATGTCTGGGTTAATTGGAAAGAAAATCGGAATGACCAGCATCTTTGATGAGAATGGCAAGAATATGCCATGTACTGTGATCGAAGCTGGACCATGCGTTGTAACCCAAGTCAGAACCGAGGAAACTGATGGCTATGAAGCTGTTCAGATTGGTTTCGATGACAAGACAGAAAAAAGTGCTTCTAAGGCTGAACAAGGTCATGCCAAAAAAGCAGGTACTTCTGTTAAACGTAAAGTTGTCGAGTTTCAAGGTTTTGAGGAGGAGTACAAATTAGGCGACACTATAACAGTGGAGCATTTTACAGAAGGAGAATTTGTTGATGTTTCAGGAACATCAAAAGGAAAAGGATTTCAAGGTGTTGTAAAACGACACGGTTTTGCCGGAGTTGGACAAGCGACTCACGGACAGCATAACCGTCTTAGAGCACCAGGATCTATTGGAGCGGCATCATATCCTGCACGTGTTTTTAAAGGCATGAAAATGGCAGGTCGTATGGGCGGTGAAACAGTAACAGTTCAAAATTTAAGAGTTTTAAAAGTGGTACCCGAAAAGAATGTGTTGGTCGTTAAAGGCGCAGTTCCGGGACACAAAAACGCTTATGTAATTATTCGAAAGTAATGAAGGTAGCAGTTTTAGATATAAAAGGAAAAGACACCGGACGAAAGGTTGACCTTTCAAAAGAGGTATTTGCTATTGAGCCAAATAATCATGCGATTTACCTGGACGTGAAGCAATATCTTGCTAATCAGCGTCAGGGAACGCATAAGTCAAAAGAAAGAGCAGAAATTACAGGTAGTACACGCAAGATCAAAAAGCAAAAAGGTACAGGAACTGCACGAGCAGGAAGTATCAAGTCAGGTATTTTCAGAGGTGGTGGACGCATGTTTGGTCCGAGACCAAGAAATTATGGTTTCAAACTGAACAAGAATGTCAAGCGTTTGGCACGTAGATCTGCACTAACAATGAAGGCAAATGACAAGGCCATCATGGTGATGGAAGACTTTAATTTTGATGCGCCAAAGACCAAGAATTTCACGGCTATTTTAAAAGCCCTGGATCTTGAAAACAAAAAGTCTTTGTTTGTATTGGGAGGAACAAATAATAATGTATATTTGTCGTCGCGCAATTTAAAAGGCTCGGAGGTTGTAACTAATTCAGAATTAAGTACTTACAAGATTATGAATGCCAACCAAATCGTGTTTGTTGAAAGCGCAATTGAACGAATAGAATCGAATTTAAGTAAATAGAAAACCATGAGTATCTTAATTAAACCGATAATCACAGAAAAAGCAACTATGGATAGCGAGTTGAATAATCGCTATAGTTTCTTTGTGAATACCAAGGCGAACAAGATAGAAATCAAAAAAGCGGTAGAAGCCGCTTATGGTGTTTCTGTCGAAAAGGTTCGTACAATAAATGTCCGTCCAGATCGCAAATCCCGTTATACAAAAACGGGAATGCAACATGGTAAAACAAATGCCACTAAAAAGGCAATTGTACAACTGGCGGAAGGTGAAACGATTGATTTATACGCTAATCTCTAATTAGACAACAATGTCAGTAAGAAAGTTAAAACCGATCACACCAGGACAGCGATTTAGAGTAGTAAATGGGTATGACGCCATTACTACTGATAAGCCGGAGAAAAGTTTATTAGCTCCGAAAAAACGTACTGGTGGTAGAAACAGTCAGGGAAAAATGACCATGCGCTATAAAGGTGGCGGTCATAAAAGAAGGTATCGAATCATAGATTTTAAACGAAACAAGACTGGAATTCCGGCTGAAGTTAAGTCTATTGAATACGATCCAAACAGAACAGCATTTATCGCTTTATTGAATTATCAGGACGGCGAGAAACGATATATCGTTGCTCAAAACGGTTTACGCGTTGGGCAAAAGATCGTATCGGGTGAAAAGGTGGCTCCGGAAATTGGAAACGCCATGCCTTTAAGCAATATTCCTTTAGGGACAATTATTTCCTGTATTGAATTAAGACCCGGACAAGGTGCTGTGATGGCACGTAGTGCCGGAACCTTTGCTCAGTTAATGGCACGGGATGGTAAGTTTGCCACTGTAAAATTACCTTCTGGTGAAACACGTTTGATCCTCGCAGATTGTTTAGCGACAATTGGTGTAGTTTCAAATTCTGACCATCAGTTGCTTGTTTCAGGGAAAGCCGGTAGAAGCAGATGGCTTGGAAGACGTCCAAGAACAAGGCCAGTAGTGATGAACCCGGTCGATCACCCAATGGGTGGTGGTGAAGGGAAATCTTCAGGAGGACATCCACGATCAAGAAAAGGTATTCCTGCTAAAGGGTACAGAACCCGATCAAAATCGAAAGCGAGTAATAAATATATCATAGAACGTAGAAAGAAATAAGAAATCATGGCAAGATCATTAAAAAAAGGACCTTACGTTCATTTTAAATTAGAAAGAAAAGTAGCTGCCAACGTAGATGCTAAGAAAAAATCCGTCATCAAAACCTGGTCAAGAGCGAGTATGATCACACCTGACTTTGTTGGACAAACCATTGCCGTTCATAATGGACGTCAGTTTGTACCGGTTTATATTACGGAAAACATGGTAGGACATAAATTAGGAGAATTTTCACCAACACGATCGTTTAGAGGTCATGCGGGTGCTAAAAATAAAGGTAAAAAGTAGGTGCTATGGGAAGTCGTAAAAAACAAATGGCTGATGCTTTAAAGGAAAGCAAAAAGCAAGTTGCCTTCGCTAAATTGAATAACTGTCCGACATCACCGCGTAAAATGCGTTTGGTGGCCGATCAGTTAAGAGGTGAAAAAGTGGAGACGGCATTGAACATATTGAGATTTAGCCCGAAGGAAGCATCGCGTCGATTAGAGAAATTAGTACTATCGGCAATCGCGAACTGGCAAGCTAAAAATGAAGACGCAAGCGTTGAAGACGCTGATTTATTTGTAAAAGAGATCACTGTTGACAGCGGTTCTATGTTAAAAAGATTACGTCCGGCACCACAAGGTCGTGCACATCGTATTAGAAAACGATCAAACCACGTGACTGTAGTGCTTGGAGCTAACAATAACACACAAAGCAATTAATAAATGGGACAAAAGACAAATCCAATAGGAAATCGCTTAGGAATTATCAGAGGATGGGAGTCTAACTGGTTTGGCGGTAATGATTATGGTGATAAGCTTGCTGAGGATGATAAGATCAGAAAGTATATTCACGCTCGTTTATCGAAAGCTAGTGTATCGAGAGTAATCATCGAAAGAACTCTTAAACTTGTAACCGTTACTATCACCACGGCACGACCAGGTATCATCATTGGTAAAGGCGGCCAGGAAGTAGACAAGTTGAAAGAAGAACTTAAAAAGATTACAGCTAAGGAAGTTCAACTGAACATATTTGAAATTAAACGTCCTGAATTAGACGCACATCTTGTTGCATCTAGCGTTGCGCGTCAAATTGAAAATCGTATCTCTTATAAGCGTGCGATCAAAATGGCAATCGCTGCAGCGATGCGAATGAATGCTGAAGGGATCAAAATTCAAATAAGTGGTCGTTTAAACGGTGCTGAAATGGCTCGTAGTGAACACTACAAAGATGGAAGAATTCCTTTATCGACTTTTAGAGCCGATATTGATTATGCTTTAGTTGAAGCACATACAACCTATGGAAGATTAGGTGTTAAAGTATGGATCATGAAAGGCGAAGTCTATGGAAAAAGAGAACTTTCTCCGCTTGTTGGTTTATCTAAGAAGCAAGGAAAAGGTGGACGAGGCGGTAATAAGAATCAATCGCGTCGACGAAAGTAATTTTTTAAATTAAAGAGAAATGTTACAACCTAAAAGAACAAAATATCGTAAGGTTCAAAAAGGACGGATGAAAGGCAACTCCCAAAGAGGGCATCGTCTTTCAAACGGAACCTTTGGAATTAAATCTCTGGATTCTAATTTTCTTACATCACGTCAAATTGAGGCAGCACGTATTGCAGCCACGCGTTACATGAAAAGGGAAGGTTCGATCTGGATCAAAATATTCCCGGATAAGCCAATTACGAAAAAGCCTTTGGAAGTACGTATGGGTAAAGGAAAAGGTAATGTTGAGTATTGGGCTGCTGTAGTGAAGCCTGGACGTATATTATTTGAAGTTGGTGGCGTACCGATTGAAGTTGCAAAAGAAGCATTGCGTTTGGCTGCTCAAAAACTTCCGGTTAAAACAAAATTTGTAATAGCTAGAGATTTCGAAGCTGAATAATCAAGAATATGAAACAATCAGAAATTAAAGAATTATCTGTAGCTGATTTACAAGAAAAGCTAAGTGAAATAAAAAAGAGTTATGCTGACCTGAAAATGGCTCATGCGATATCTCCACTTGAAAATCCGATTCAGCTGCGTTCTTTACGAAGAACGGTAGCAAGAATTGCAACAGAGTTAACAAAAAGAGAATTACAATAATTCTGCTGAATGATGGAAAAAAGAAACTTAAGAAAAGAACGTATAGGAGTAGTAACTAGCAACAAAATGATGAAATCAATCGTTGTTGCCGAAGTTAAAAAAGTGAAGCATCCTATGTATGGAAAGTTCGTGTTAAAGACAAAGAAATATGTTGCACACGACGAAACAAACGACTGCAACATTGGAGATACAGTTAAGATCATGGAAACACGACCTTTAAGTAAATCTAAATGCTGGAGATTAGTTGAAATAATTGAAAGAGCTAAGTAATTATGGTACAACAAGAATCAAGATTAAAGGTAGCTGATAACACCGGAGCTAAGGAGGTTTTAACCATCCGTGTGCTGGGTGGAACAAAAAGGAGATACGCTTCTGTTGGTGACAAAATTGTTGTAACAGTAAAAGATGCAACACCTAACGGAACGATTAAAAAAGGAGCGGTTTCTACAGCAGTAGTCATCCGTACAGTAAAAGAAGTAAGACGTCCAGACGGTTCATACATCAGATTTGATGATAATGCCTGTGTTCTTTTAGACCCGCAAGGTGAAATGAGAGGAACACGTGTATTCGGGCCAGTGGCAAGAGAGCTTCGTGAAAAACAGTTCATGAAAATTGTATCATTGGCACCGGAGGTGCTTTAAGCCAAAACTATATTAAGATGACAAAGCTTAAAATTAAAACAGGAGATACAGTAAAAGTTATTGCAGGAGACCAACGCGGTGCCGAAGGAAAGGTTCTTAAAATATTAAGATCAGATAACAAAGTTATTGTTGAAGGTATCAATATGATCAAAAAACATATGAAACCTAGCGCTCAAAGTCCACAAGGTGGTATTATAGAGAAGGAAGCGCCTATTCATATTTCCAATTTGTCCTTGTTGACCTCTAAAGGTGATACAACACGAGTTGGATACAAGATGGAAGGTGATAAGAAGGTGAGAATTGCCAAAAAAACTAATGAAGTAATTTAGAAATTATGACTTACGTTCCAAGATTAAAACAAGAGTATAAGGACAAGGTTATAGCCGCACTTACAGAAGAATTCGGTTATAAGAATGTCATGCAGGTGCCTAAGCTAAAAAAGATCGTGGTATCCCGAGGTGTTGGTGATGCGGTTGCAGATAAAAAATTAATTGATCATGCTGTTGAAGAAATTTCAAACATCACCGGTCAAAAAGCAATAGCGACCATTTCTAAAAAGGATGTTGCTGCATTTAAGTTGCGTAGAGGTATGCCCATAGGCGTGAAAGTGACTTTACGCGGAGAGCGCATGTACGAATTTTTAGATCGATTGGTCACATCAGCTTTACCACGAGTACGTGATTTTGGAGGTGTTAGAGCAACAGGATTTGATGGCAGAGGTAATTACAACTTAGGGATTACCGAACAGATCATTTTTCCTGAGATCAATATCGACAAGGTGAATAAAATTGCTGGCATGGACATTTCGTTCGTGACCTCAGCAAAAACAGATAAAGAAGCAAAATCATTATTAACCGAACTAGGATTACCTTTTAAAAAGAATTAAGTATGGCTAAAGAATCAATGAAAGCCCGCGAGGTAAAACGAGCAAGAATGGTAGCGAAGTATGCCGCGAAAAGAAAGGCTTTAAAAGAAGCTGGAGATTATGAAGGGCTGCAAAAATTACCAAAAAATGCATCACCTGTGCGTATGCACAACCGATGTAAGCTCACAGGAAGACCAAAAGGCTATATGCGTCAATTTGGAATTTCGAGAGTTACCTTTCGCGAAATGGCAAATCAAGGGTTAATCCCAGGCGTTAAGAAAGCAAGTTGGTAAAAAAATAAATGGGTTTCAGGTTCGATGTTTATCGAAAACCGTTACCACAAATTAAATTAATTATGTATACAGATCCAATAGCGGATTATTTAACAAGAATTAGAAATGCTGTGAGAGCTAACCACAGGGTAGTGGAGATCCCGGCCTCTAATTTGAAGAAAGAAATCACAAAAATATTATTCGATCAAGGATATATTTTAAGTTACAAGTTTGACGATTCTACGGCTCAGGGCACTATTAAAATTGCTTTGAAATATACCAAGGAAACTAAAGAACCGGTAATTAAAAAGATCCAGAGAATAAGTAAACCGGGATTACGTAAATATTCCCATTCAAAAGACTTACCACGTATTCTTAATGGTCTTGGAATTGCCATTGTATCTACATCACACGGTGTAATGACAGGCAAGCAGGCCCAAAAGGAAAATGTAGGTGGTGAGGTTTTGTGTTACGTTTACTAATAGTTTAAAGACAGGAAGATATGTCAAGAATAGGAAATAATCCAGTTGTAATTCCGGAAGGTGTTACAGTCGATATAAAAGACAGCGTGGTCACCGTAAAAGGAAGTTTGGGTGAATTAACTCAAAACTTCGATGCGGTTTCTATTAAAGTTGAAGATGGTAATGTATTAGTTACACGAAACGATGATTCAAAAGAGCAAAAAGCCAAGCATGGTTTATATAGATCTCTTATGCTTAATATGGTTGAGGGTGTATCTAAAGGTTGGACAAAAGAATTGGAGCTTGTAGGTGTTGGTTACAGAGCTAACAATCAAGGTCAGAAACTTGATTTGGCCTTAGGTTTTTCTCATAACATCGTTATGAATATTGCGCCTGAAGTTAAGGTAGAGACCATTTCTGAAAAAGGAAAAAATCCAATTATTAAATTAACCTCTCATGACAAACAGCTTGTTGGACAGGTAGCTGCCAAAATTCGTTCCTTCCGTAAGCCGGAACCGTATAAAGGAAAAGGAATCAAGTTTGTTGGTGAAGAGATTAGAAGAAAAGCAGGTAAATCTGCATAATAGTTAGAGTTATGGCATTAACAAAGACCGAAAGAAGAAAAAGAATTAAAAACAGAATCAGAAAAGTGGTTTCCGGTACGGATTCAAGACCTAGACTTTCTGTTTTTAGAAGTAATAAAGAAATTTATGCTCAAATTGTCGATGACGTTAGCGGAAAAACCATCAGCGCGGCATCTTCAAGAGACAAAGATATCAGTTCTGCAAAAGGAACTAAAGTAGAAATTGCAACATTAGTTGGTAAGACCGTTGCCGAAAAAGCATTAAAAGCCGGCGTAGATACAATCTCATTCGACAGAGGGGGTTATTTGTATCACGGAAGAGTAAAATCATTGGCGGAAGGTGCGCGAGAAGCCGGACTTAAATTCTAAAAATTATGTATCAGAAATATAAAAGTGCAGAGTTAGTAAAACCAAGCGGATTAGATCTTAAAGATCGTCTTGTTGGTGTTCAAAGAGTTACCAAAGTAACTAAGGGTGGTCGTGCCTTCGGATTTTCAGCTATTGTTGTTGTTGGAGATGAAGCCGGTGTTGTTGGTCATGGTTTAGGGAAATCGAAAGATGTTGCCAGTGCTATTGCCAAAGCGGTTGAAGATGCAAAGAAAAACCTTGTACGCATTCCTTTGGTAAAAGGGACTTTACCTCATGAGCAAAAAGGGAAATATGGTGGTGCGAGAGTAAAGATCATCCCGGCTGCTCCCGGTACAGGAGTTATTGCAGGAGGTGCTGTAAGAACTGTTCTTGAAGCCGTTGGTGTACATGATGTATTATCAAAATCTCAAGGGTCGTCTAATCCTCATAATGTGGTTAAGGCTACATTTGATGCGCTGTTACAATTGCGAGACGCTAAGGCCATTGCAAAAGACCGCGGCATCACTCTTGATAAAGTATTTAACGGATAATTAAGGATAAGATGGCAAAGATTAAAGTAACAAAAAGAAAAAGTGCGATCAACCGGTCTTCAAGACAAAAAAGAACTCTGGAAGCTCTTGGCTTGAGAAAGATTGGTCAAACGGTTGAACATGATGCCACACCAAATATCCTTGGTATGGTTAATAAAGTAAAACATTTGGTTTCTGTTGAAGAAACAAAATAACACTACTGAAAAATGGATTTAAGTAATTTAAAACCTGCAAAAGGTTCAGTTAAAAATAATAGTAAACGCAAAGGTAGAGGCCAGGGATCCGGAAAAGGAGGAACTGCTACCAGAGGACATAAAGGAGCAAAATCAAGATCTGGATATTCACGTAAAATCGGGTTTGAAGGTGGTCAAATGCCTCTGCAAAGACGTGTGCCTAAATTCGGCTTTGTTAACATAAACCGAAAAGAATATCAGGGGATCAACCTTGATACAATTCAGGATTTAGTCGATAATAAAAAGATTAAAGGAAGCCTTGATTTTGACACGATGGTTGAATTGCGTTTAGCAAGAAAAAACGAACTCGTGAAGATCTTAGGAAGAGGCGAATTAAAAACGAAATTAAAAGTATCTGCTCATAAATTTACTGCTTCGGCAAAAGCTGCGATTGAAGCTGCTGGCGGAGAGGCTGTAACTTTATAAGAACCCCATAGGCGATGAAAATTATAGAAGCTATAAAAAGTGTTTGGAGAATTACAGAACTTCGAGATAGAATCATTCTAACCCTTGGTTTACTATTGGTTTATCGTTTTGGAGCACAGATTACCCTTCCCGGAATTGACAGTACCCAGCTAACAGAATTAGCAGGTAATTTCGAGGGTGGAGGAATTGGCTCAATTCTAAACATGTTTACGGGAGGTGCCTTGGCTAAAGCTTCTGTTTTCGCATTAGGAATTATGCCTTATATCTCGGCTTCTATTGTTGTTCAGTTAATGGGAATAGCAATTCCCTATTTACAAAAACTACAGAAGGAAGGTGCGAGCGGACAAAAGAAAATAACACAAATCACACGCTGGTTGACCATTGCCATTTGTTTGGTACAATCTCCTGCTTATTTAGGGAGTTTATCAAGCCTTGGCGTACCCGACACTGCGTTTTTATTAGTGCAACAAGGACATGGGACAGCCTTCTATTTCTCATCGGTGATCCTTCTGGTTACAGGTTGTGTATTTGCAATGTGGCTTGGCGAGAAAATTACAGATAGAGGTATTGGAAACGGAATTTCCTTATTGATCATGGTGGGTATTATTGCCACCTTACCTCAGGCCTTCTTGCAAGAGTATGTGGCTCGAGTTAATGAATCTAATGGAGGTTTGATCATGATTTTGATTGAACTCGTTATTTGGTTTATTATAATTTTGGCCTCAGTCATGCTCGTTATGGCAGTCCGGAAAATTGCGGTCCAATATGCACGACGGAATCAATCCGGTGGCTTTGAGAAAAATGTATTTGGAGCACGTCAGTTCATTCCGTTAAAATTAAATGCATCTGGTGTGATGCCAATCATCTTTGCACAAGCAATTATGTTTGTTCCTGGATTAATTGGTGGCACCAATATGTTGAAGGATACCGGCTTTGGACAGTTCTTAGTTGCAGAGTTTGGCGGTAATATATTCGGATTCTGGTATAATCTAGTGTTCGCGTTGTTGATCATCGTGTTCACCTATTTTTATACAGCCATTACTGTTCCTACAAATAAAATTGCAGATGACCTGAAACGAAGTGGTGGATTTATTCCGGGAATTCGTCCTGGAACTGAGACTTCAGAATATTTAGATAAGATCATGTCTCAGATCACTCTGCCAGGTTCGATATTTTTAGCGCTTATTGCAATATTCCCGGCCTTTATTGTGAAGCTGATTAGCGTACAACAAAACTGGGCGATATTCTTTGGAGGAACATCATTGCTGATTATGGTTGGTGTGGCAATTGATACGATGCAACAAGTCAATTCGTATTTGTTGAACAAACATTACGATGGTTTGATGAAAACAGGTAAAAACAGACCGGCATTTTAATATAAAATAACTATGGCAAAGCAACCAGCAATAGAACAGGACGGAACGATTATAGAAGCATTATCAAATGCGATGTTCCGCGTGGAATTAGAGAATGGGCATATTGTCACCGCTCATATTTCTGGTAAGATGCGAATGCATTATATCAAACTGTTGCCAGGTGACAAAGTAAAATTAGAAATGAGTCCTTACGATTTAACCAAGGCTCGTATAACATATAGATACTAATTTATCTAGTATAAAAATCAAGACTGATGAAAGTAAGAGCATCAATAAAAAAAAGAAGCGCAGATTGTAAGATCGTGCGTAGAAAAGGTAGACTTTACGTCATTAACAAAAAGAATCCTAGATTCAAACAAAGACAAGGATAATTATGGCAAGAATTGCAGGTGTTGACATACCGAAACAAAAAAGGGGAGTTATTGCATTGACCTATATCTATGGTATTGGAAAAAGCAGAGCTCAGGAAATTTTGTCTACGGCCAAAGTAGATGAGAGTACAAAAGTTTCAGACTGGAATGATGATGAGATCAGTAAGATCCGTGCAGCCGTTGGTGAATTTACCATCGAAGGGGAATTACGTTCTGAAACCCAATTGAACATTAAACGATTAATGGATATCGGTTGTTACCGCGGTATTCGTCACAGAGCCGGTTTACCGCTTCGAGGACAGCGTACCAAGAACAACTCAAGAACACGAAAAGGAAGAAGAAAAACAGTTGCTAACAAAAAGAAAGTAACGAAATAAAATTAGGCATTAGTAATTAGATATCAGGCACAAGGAAACAGGAACCAGGAACTAGCAACTAAGAACTAGCAACTAGGAACTAGGAACTAGGAACTAGAAACTAGGAACTAGAAACTAGGAACTAGAAACTAGGAACTAACACCTAAACACTGGCCACTAAGCACTAACTACTAATAACTAAACACTAGAAAAATATGGCAAAGTCAAGTTCTAAGAAACGAAAAGTTATAGTGGATGCAGTTGGAGAAGCACATATTACGGCTTCCTTCAATAATATTATTATCTCATTGACCAATAAAAAAGGAGATGTCATTTCATGGTCATCGGCAGGTAAAATGGGATTCCGTGGATCTAAGAAAAACACACCATATGCAGCGCAGTTGGCAGCCGAAGATGCGGTTGAAACAGCAAAAGAAGCTGGATTGAAAAAGGTGAAGGTTTATGTAAAAGGTCCTGGAAATGGTAGAGAATCGGCAATACGATCAATTCATAATGGCGGCATTGAAGTGACTGAAATCATTGATGTTACACCACTACCTCATAATGGTTGCAGACCTCCAAAACGAAGAAGAGTTTAAGTTTAGCTGAATTTATTTCAGCTTCTTAATAATTGAAATTTAATTAATATATATCAACGAGAGGTGCTTGATTATCGAAGGATTATAAGTTAAGACCTGAATTCATAATCACTCTCATAACAATTTAAAAATGGCACGATATACTGGTCCTAAAACAAAGATCGCACGTAAGTTTGGTGAAGCCATCTTTGGAGAAGATAAATCTTTTGATAAAAGAAATTATCCTCCTGGGCAACACGGAAACAACAGAAGACGTGGTAAAAAATCAGAGTATGCTATCCAGTTGATGGAAAAGCAAAAAGCTAAATATACCTACGGTATTTTAGAACGTCAATTTAGAAACATGTTTAAAAAAGCAACCGCAGCATCTGGAATTACAGGTGAGGTGTTATTGCAATTATGTGAATCCAGATTAGACAATGTCGTATTCCGTATGGGTATTGCACGTTCAAGACGAGGTGCAAGACAATTAGTGTCTCACCGACATATTACCGTAAATGGTGAACTGGTGAACATTCCATCTTACCAGCTGAAAGCTGGAGATGTCGTTAGCGTTAGAGAGAAATCAAAATCGCTTCAGGCTATCGAAGATGCATTAACTGCTTCTTCTCATGTTTATGAATGGATTACATGGAATAATGATACCAAGGAAGGAACTTATGTTTCTGTGCCTTCAAGAATTCAAATTCCTGAAAACATCAATGAACAATTCATCGTCGAATTATATTCTAAATAATAACTGATACAAAAAACAATATGGCAATTTTAAATTTTCAGAAGCCCGATAAAGTCATCATGATCGATTCAACCGATTTCGAAGGTAAGTTTGAATTCAGACCTTTGGAACCGGGATACGGTTTAACAGTGGGAAATGCTTTAAGGAGAGTGCTATTATCTTCCCTTGAAGGATTTGCTATTACATCAGTTAGGATAGAAGGTGTAGAGCATGAATTCTCAACGATCGCCGGTGTGGTTGAAGATGTGACTGAGATCGTTCTTAACCTGAAACAAATCCGTTTGAAGCGCCAAATAGATGAGATCGATAACGAATCGGTTTCTATTTCTATTTCCGGACAAGATCAAATTACGGCTGGTGATTTTCAAAAGTTCATCTCCGGTTTTCAAATATTGAATTCAGACCTCGTTATCTGTAATCTTGACCCTAAGGTGAGTATCAATATGGAAGTGACCATTGAAAAAGGCAGAGGATACGTTCCTGCCGAAGAGAATAAAAAATCTTCTGCACCAATAGGAACAATCTTTACCGATTCAATTTATACACCTATTAAGAATGTTAAGTATAGCGTGGAGAATTATCGTGTAGAACAAAAAACAGATTACGAAAAGTTAATTTTCGAGATCATGACCGATGGTTCTATCAATCCTCAGGATGCTTTAACAGAAGCCGCCAAAATATTAATTCATCACTTCATGCTGTTCTCTGATGAACGTATTACGCTTGAGGCCGATGAGATTGCACAAACCGAAACTTATGATGAAGAGTCACTTCACATGAGACAATTGCTTAAGACCAAATTGATCGATATGGATCTTTCAGTTCGTGCATTAAACTGTTTGAAGGCTGCTGAGGTCGATACCTTAGGTGATTTGGTATCATTCAATAAAAATGATTTAATGAAATTCAGAAACTTTGGTAAGAAATCATTAACCGAACTTGAAGAGTTGGTTAATGTCAAAGGATTGAGTTTCGGAATGGATTTAAGTAAATATAAACTAGATAAAGATTAATACATCATATTTTGCTCCTCTATAAGGAGTTGTAGCAAGATGATGATTAAAACTGAATGTCATGAGACACGGAAAGAAAGGAAACCATTTAGGTAGAAAAACGGCGCATAGACGGTCGATGTTGGCTAATATGGCTTGCTCATTAATTGAACACAAGCGTATTAATACCACCTTGGCTAAAGCGAAAGCCTTAAAGCAATTTGTAGAACCCTTAGTGACCAAATCTAAGGATGATACAACGCACAACAGGCGAATTGTTTTTAGTCGTTTACGTCAGAAAGATGCAGTAGCTGAATTATTTAGAGACGTAGCTGCTAAAGTTGGCGATCGGCCTGGCGGGTATACACGTATCATCCGATTGGGAAATCGTTTAGGTGATAATGCCGAAATGGCAATGATCGAACTTGTAGATTATAATGAAATTTACAACGCCGGTCAGAAAAAGAAAAAATCCACGCGTAGAAGTCGAAGAGGTAAAACAACACCTCCTGTAGCACAAACTCAGGCTTCTAATGAAGAAGAATAAAACATTAAGATTAATTTAACATAAATAAAAGGTAAACTCTGATAGGATTTTACCTTTTTTTTTAAGAATTGCTTATTTTTGGGCAGCTTAAAAATAAAAAAACAAAATTTAGTTATGAGATATTTGATTGTAGTGATGGCATTGTTATTTTCCGTTACTATTAACGCACAGGACAACCAAAATTTGGTCAATAATACATCACAGTCATTAGCTTCGGCATCAACACAACAAAATAGTTCTTATGGATCAACATTGCACGTTAAGAATCCAAGACGCCGCGTTGAAGGAACCACCTATTTATATGATAACTGGAATAATATGGCCATTGTTCATACGAGCGACAATCAAAGATTCGCGGTACGCAATGTCAATTTAAATTTAAAACTTCATACGTTCGAAGCGAAAGTAGGGATGGATTCTATATTCACCTTCAACTTTAACAATATTAAGAAATTCGTCATTAATGATGATGTCTATAAGAATTACTATTGGGACGATGATAATAAAGTGTACCAGGTGATCTATGAAACCAATGATTTTCAACTCCTTAAAGGATTTAAGGTTATTCTTCAGGAAGGATCGGCCAATCCAATGCTTAATCGAATGACCGATAAATACATTAGAAAAGCAAGCTACTACTTAAGAAAAGAGGATGCGATAAAGCCTTTCAGACTTACTAAAAAACGCATCCTAAAATTGGTTAATGGTGACAGTGAGACGGCTGATAAAATTGAAAACTATGCCAGGAACAACAAGCTCTCTTTCAAAAGAGATAATGATGTTCAAAAGATATTAGAATATTCGGCTAAAAATTAATTACCACATAAAATTTTTTAGCTCTCGTTATAAAAGATCAAAATTGCAAATCCTTGACTGTGCTCTGTAATTATTGCACATTCAATTAAACATAAATAGTTATGAAAAATTCAATTTTCCTATTGGCGATTTTGTGTTGTGGTCTTTTAAGCGCACAAACCAATAGAACCGATCCAAATGGTTCCGATATTTCCAATGCATTGCTGGTTTCTTCAAATAGTGATACCAGGTTTGGGGCTTCCACTTATTTCTTCAATAAAGAAAAAAAGGCACAAGGTTCTGTCCATTTATTTAAAACCTGGGATAACAGTGCTGTGATCCATTCCACCGAAGGACGAAAATTTTCGCTGAAAAATATCAATCTGAATTTAGAGCGAAATGCTTTTGAGTCCTTAGTTGGACAGGATTCCATATTCACCTTCAATTTTAACAACATCGACAAGTTTGTGATCAACAATAAGGTGTTTAAGAATTATTATAACGAAGGCGAGAATCGGGTGTTTCAAATCGCCTATGAAAGCAATGATTTTCAAATTCTAAAAGGGTATAAAGTATCATTGGTTAAAGGTTCGGTAAATCCAATGCTGAACCGATCCACCGATAAGTATGTTCAGAATGAATATTATTACCTGAGACAGAACAATGCCATTGTTCCTTTAAAACTTAAAAAGAAGGCTATTGCCAATCTGGTTGGCGGTGATGTAGATAAAGCCCAGGACATTATTAAAATGGTTAAAAAGCAATAACAAAAGTGTCATTTAATAATAAATTGAATGCATTTAAAATATTTGAAAAAGATCAATTTATAAATTGTTTAAAAGGAGTTGAATAATTAACTCCTTTTTTTATGGGTAATTGCGAACTAAAAATTATTTTTGCACGAGTTGAAACACAATACTGATCATTGATGAAATACCTATCACGAAAAAAAGCCATAATTCTGCTGGCTGATGGAACGATTTTTTATGGAAAAGCAATTGGAAATGAGGGCACTGCCTTTGGTGAAGTGTGTTTCAATACCGGAATGACAGGTTATCAGGAAATATTTACTGACCCTTCTTACTATGGCCAATTGATGGTGGCTACCAATGCACATATTGGTAATTATGGTGTAACGAACGATGAAGTGGAATCAGATTCAATTAAAATAGCCGGTCTTATCTGTAAGAATTTTAGTTACAATTATTCGCGTGTAGGCGCCGATAATTCCCTTGAAACCTTTTTTAATGATAACGATCTCTTCGCTATTTCCGATGTTGATACACGGGCACTAGTGAGTTATATTCGCGATAATGGCGCCATGAATGCCGTGATCTCTACACGGGTTGATGATATTGACGGATTGAAAAAAGAGCTGGCTGCTATTCCACATATGAAAGGCCTGGAGCTGGCTTCAAAAGTATCTGCCAAAGAACCGTATTATTTTGGCGATGAAAATGCATCTTTTAAAATTGCAGCCTTAGATCTTGGGATCAAAAAGAATATTTTAAGAAATTTTGCAAAACGTGATGCATATATTAAAGTGTTCCCTTACAATACATCTTTTGAAGAAATGAGTATGTGGAATCCTGACGGCTACTTTTTGTCCAATGGCCCCGGTGACCCGGAACCATTGAATGAAGCCCAACAGCTTGCCAAGGAAATTATCATACGAGATTTACCGCTCTTTGGTATTTGTTTAGGTCATCAGGTCATCGCTTTGGCCAATGGTGTTTCAACCTATAAAATGCACAATGGACATCGCGGAATCAATCACCCCGTTAAGAATTTAATAAGTGGTAAAGGTGAAATCACTTCACAGAATCATGGATTTGCAATCAACCGGGAACAAACCGAAGCACATCCTGATCTTGAAATCACGCACCTGCATTTGAACGATAACACCGTTGCCGGAATAGCTATGAAGGACAAGAACTGCTTTTCAGTGCAGTACCATCCGGAAGCCAGTCCTGGACCACATGATTCCTCCTATCTCTTTGACCAATTCATTGCCAACATAAAAAAAAATAAACATCAGACAGTATGAGCATAATAGTAGACATTCACGCCAGACAAATTTTCGATTCCCGCGGTAACCCTACTGTCGAGGTTGATGTTATTACAGAGAGTGGAATACTTGGCCGGGCTGCTGTACCTTCTGGTGCTTCTACCGGAGAACATGAAGCCGTCGAACTTCGAGATGGTGGCAAGAGTTATATGGGTAAAGGCGTATCCAAGGCCATTGAAAATGTGAATACCGTTTTAGCTCAAGAATTGGTAGGAGCCTCTGTTTTTGAACAAAATTTAATCGATCAAACCATGATTGATCTGGATGGTACAGCCAATAAATCTGTTCTTGGTGCCAATGCCATATTGGGTGTTTCTCTGGCAGTTGCAAAAGCTGCAGCCAATGAATTAGGTATGCCGCTTTACCGTTATGTGGGAGGTGTATCAGCAAATACCCTACCGGTTCCTATGATGAACATTATCAATGGAGGATCACATAGTGATGCCCCAATTGCGTTCCAGGAATTTATGATCATGCCGGTTAAAGCAGAAAGTTTTACCCAAGCCTTGCAAATGGGTACTGAAATTTTTCACCATCTGAAAAAGGTTTTGCATGATCGCAATTTAAGTACGGCAGTTGGTGATGAAGGGGGGTTTGCCCCGACCTTAGGTGGAACGGAAGATGCCCTTGAAACTATTGGGGTTGCCGTTGGCAATGCAGGATATAAATTAGGAGACGAGATCATGATCGCTTTAGATTGTGCAGCCGCCGAATTTTACAAGGATGGTATCTATGATTATAAAATCTTTGAAGGTGATTCAGGAGTTAAACGAAGCAGCCAAGAGCAAGCGGATTACCTGGCTCAACTCTGCGATAAGTATCCAATAATCTCTGTTGAAGATGGCATGGATGAGAACGATTGGGACGGGTGGAAATACCTGACTGAAAAAATTGGAGATAAGGTACAGCTGGTTGGCGACGACCTTTTTGTGACCAATGTCGAACGTCTTTCAAGAGGGATAGAAAATAACACGGCAAATTCGATCTTGATCAAGGTGAATCAGATTGGTACATTAACCGAAACGATTGCTGCAGTAAACATGGCTCATAATGCCGGATATACTTCAGTCATGTCACATCGATCGGGCGAAACAGAAGACAATACCATTGCCGATCTGGCTGTTGCGCTGAATACAGGACAGATCAAAACAGGTTCGGCATCACGAAGCGATCGAATGGCAAAATACAATCAATTGCTTCGCATTGAGGAAGAATTGGGCTCCCTGGCCTATTACCCTCAGATGGGTGCATTCAAAATATTATGATCGATTCCTATCGGCCTAATTTCTCAATTTGACCGCAGGCTTTCAAGTTGATAAAAGCATTATTTTTATCAATAGGGACATTGATATTTCCTTTAGGGTCTTCCTTTAGAAATCCTTAGATATTTTGTACCTTAGTCCTCCGCAAAAAAAATTAAAAATCAAATATATATGTCAGAGAAGGCCATCTTAGAATTTAATGGTGAACAACACGAATTTCCAATTGTAAAAGGATCTGAAAATGAACTTGGGATCGACATTAAAACGCTTCGGGCAGCGACCGGCGGGTTGGTCACATTAGACCCAGGCTATAAGAATACGGGCTCCTGTCAAAGTGGTATCACTTTTCTAAACGGAGAACAGGGCGTATTGCGATATCGGGGGTATTCCATTGAAGACCTGGCTGAGAAAGCAGATTTTCTGGAAGTTGCATTCCTTTTGATTTTTGGAGAACTTCCGACTAAAGAAGAATTAGAAAAATTTCATGACGACATCAAATCGAAATCTGTGGTTGATGATGACGTCAAAAAAATACTTGACGCCTTTCCAAAAACGGCACATCCAATGGGAGTCTTATCATCCTTGACGAGTGCCTTAACAGCTTTTAATCCGAGTTCAGTGGACGTCTCTTCCGAAGATGCCATGTATAATTCTGTGGTGAAAATTATGGGTAAGTTCCCGGTATTAGTAGCATGGACCATGCGTAAAAAACAGGGATTACCTCTAGATTATGGAGATAATTCTTTAGGCTATGTCGAGAATGTTCTTCAAATGATGTTCAAAAAACCCAATGAAACATACATACATAATCCAATCATAACGGAAGCCTTGGATAAATTGTTGATCCTTCATGCTGATCATGAACAAAACTGCTCTACTTCAACGGTGCGGATTGTTGGATCCTCTCATGCGGGACTTTTTGCTTCGCTGTCTGCAGGGATATCTGCACTATGGGGTCCATTGCATGGTGGTGCCAATCAGGCAGTGCTCGAAATGCTGGAAGATATTAAGGAAGATGATGGCGATACAAAAAAATATATGGCAAAGGCAAAGGATAAAGAAGACCCGTTCCGTTTAATGGGATTTGGTCACCGTGTTTATAAGAATTTTGATCCAAGAGCGCGAATTATCAAGAAATCAGCCGATCAGGTGTTGGGTCAACTGGGCATTGATGATCCTATACTCGATATTGCAAAAGGTCTGGAACAAGAAGCGCTTAACGATAACTATTTCGTGAAACGAAAACTGTATCCAAATGTCGATTTCTATTCCGGAATAATTTACAGGGCCATGGGTATTCCTACTGATATGTTTACGGTCATGTTTGCCCTTGGACGTTTGCCGGGCTGGATTGCCCAATGGCGTGAGATGCGGTTGAATAAAGAACCTATTGGCAGACCCCGTCAAATTTATATCGGGGAGAACCTCAGGGAATTCAAAACAATCAATAACCGATAATTTAATTTTTATAAGCAAAATGTCATTCAAGGCTATTTGAGGAATATTTTTAACCATCGCTTTCCTCACATGGTTTAGGTGACATTTTTTCATTGGATGATACAGTTAAATGTAAAAAACGAAACCTCTAGATTAAAAGCAGTGATCCTAGGAACTGCAGTTAGTAACGGTCCAACCCCTGCAATAGAAGATTGCTATGACCCCAAGAGTATTGAGCACATTAAGGCCGGGACATATCCGGTTGAAAAGGATATGATAGTGGAGATTGAAGCGGTGGCTAAGGTTCTTGAAAAGTATGATATAAAAGTATATAGGCCGCGGGTTTTAGAAGATTGTAATCAGATCTTTGCACGTGATATGGCCTTCGTCGTTGATGATATCATTATCCGTTCGAATATTTTACCCGACAGAGAAAAAGAGATCGAGGCCATGCGTTATATCTGGGATCAGATTGAAGACGCAAAGCGTGTTGTTCTGCCTGAGGAATGCCATGTTGAAGGAGGTGATGTGATGCCCTGGAATGATTATATTTTTGTCGGAACCTATTCCGGTGAAGATTATTCTGATTATATCACGGCAAGAACAAATATCGATGCGGTAATCGCTATTCAGGAGCTGTTTCCACATAAAACGGTTAAAGCCTTTGAACTGCGTAAATCCAATACAGATCCCATGGAAAATGCACTTCATTTGGATTGCTGTTTCCAGCCCATTGGTAGGGATAAGGCCATCATCCACAAAAATGGATTTTTAGTTGAAAGTGAATATAATTGGCTAATGGACTTTTTCGGGAAAGACAATGTGTTCGAAATAACCAAAAAGGAAATGTATGACATGAATTGCAATGTATTTTCCATTTCCGAAGAGGTTATAATTTCCGAACAGAATTTCACGCGATTAAATGCCTGGCTCAGGGCGCAGGGATTTACCGTTGAGGAAGTACCTTATGCCGAAATCGCCAAACAGGAAGGCTTATTGCGATGTTCTACGATGCCATTGATTCGAGACTAGTAGGAGATTAAGGTTGAAATCCGAACTTGAAATATGCATCTGAAAAACTGATTAAAATTATTTCTGCAAATCATTAAATTGTCTTAAAAAGCCTTAATTTTGATCTCCAATTTTAATCAAATGCGGCAAACGACAAATACTATATTGATGGTAAGGCCAACACGGTTCAGAGCCAATGAACAGACTGCCGTCAATAATTATTTTCAAAAAGAGTATTCAGGAATATCCCAGAAAGAACTGCAATCACGGGCAGAATCCGAATTTGATGCTTATGTTGAGCAGTTGAGAAGTATTGGTGTCAATGTCATTGTTTTTAACAGCACTGATGGTCTGGATACACCGGATGCACATTTCCCAAATAACTGGGTGTCTTTTCACGATAATGGAACGATGGGATTATATCCAATGTTTGCCGAGAACAGACGACTCGAACGACGAGAAGATGTCATGCTTCATTTGGAGAGTGCAGGATTTAAAATTGATAACATAGTTGATTATACATCAGCAGAGGAAGAAGGTCTCTTTCTTGAAGGTACAGGAAGCTTAGTATTAGATCGCGTGAACAGAAAAGCTTATTGTGCGCTTTCTCAACGAGCTCATGAAGACCTGTTATTCGAGTTTTGTGAAGACTTCGAGTATACACCAATTATGTTTACGGCTTATCAAACGGTCAACGGAGAACGAAAACCCATTTATCATACCAACGTGATGATGTGTCTGGGTGAAACATTTGCTGTCATTTGCCTGGCCTGTATAGACGATAAAAAAGAGCGGAAGACCGTAATAAAAAATTTAAAAGAAGACAAAAAAGAGATCATCGAAATAAGCGAGCAACAAGTCGCTAATTTTGCCGGGAATATGCTTCAGGTCAGAGCTAAAGATGACACCCTCTTTACGGTCATGAGTGAAGCAGCTTATAATTCTTTAACGGCCGATCAAATCAAACGCATAAAGAATCATTCTGATATTCTTTACGGATCTTTGAATACTATTGAAACTTGTGGAGGCGGTAGTGCCCGTTGTATGATGGCTGAAGTATTTCTGCCTAAGTCTTAATTTAATCTACTAAATGGCTGATAAAAAACTACCCTGGTACTTTCTCTTACTTGTTATATTGGCTGGGGAATCGGTATTTATTTTACCATTCGTACTAGCTCGAGTTTTTAGACCTACAGTTCTTGAGGTCTTTGAACTGACCAATCTAGAGCTTGGCCTTTGTTTTTCGGTATATGGTATCGTAGCTATGGCGTCCTATCCCTTCGGAGGCCCACTGGCAGATAAATTTCCACCAAGAAAATTAATCGCCGGAGCCCTTTGGATGACGGGACTGGGTGGTTTTGTCTATGCAACGTATCCTAGCTTCACAGTATTAAAAATTCTCTATGGATATTGGGGTCTGACTACTATTTTTATGTTCTGGGCTGCTATGATCAAAGCTACAAGAATATGGGGTGGTACAAAGTCTCAAGGAAAAGCTTTTGGGTTTTTAGATGGAGGAAGGGGTCTAGTAGGGGCATTATTTGGGACTTTAGGCGTGTTTATCTTTTCCCTATTTGTAGTTGGCGAAGTTTCAGAATTAACCACTGAAGACGCCAGAGCAGCCTTTAGTCAGGTCATACTTGTATCATCGGGAATAGTAATGTTCGTTGGAATATTGGTGTGGTTTTTCCTTAAGTTAGATCCAGAAACAGAGAAGCGTGTGATAATAGATAAAATCACGACTTCACAAATAAAAGAGGTGTTACGATTGCCTTCAGTTTGGTTATTGATGGTTATAATACTTTCCGGTTATGTTGGTTATAAAATTACCGATGTCTTTTCTCTCTATGCTCAGGACGTGATGCGTTATGATCAGGTGCAATCGGCACAGGTTGGGACCTTTTTGCTTTATATTCGTCCCGTAGTTGGTATATTGATTGGAATACTCGCCGATCGATCTCGCATCACATTATTGCTTCTACTGAGTTTTGCCATATCCTTAGTTGGTGCCTTATTATATGCCATGGGCTTTGTTCTGGAGTCCATGACAATCATGTTTTTCATTTCAATTTTTATTGTTGCGGCCGGAGTTTATGGCGTGCGTTCTTTGTATTTCGCTGTAATGCAACGCGGACAAATTCCTTTGATACTTACCGGAACGGCAGTTGGTATTATTTCCTTAATAGGATATACGCCTGATATTTTTGTTGGCCCATCAATGGGATATCTCCTTGACAATTCACCTGGAATTGAAGGACATAGACATGTGTTTTGGATGTTATCCTTATTCTCTTTTATAGGAGTAATTGCTGCCTGGTATTATTATAAACTATACGGTAAAAAGGATTTGAAGAGCGATAATCCTTAATCGGTTTGAGCTTTTGGAAGTTCTACGAAAAATTTACTGCCGAGGCCAATTTCACTCTCAACCCATATTTTTCCCTTGTTCATTTCAACAAGTTGTTTACAAATAGACAGTCCTAATCCGGTTCCTTTTTCATCGCTGGTTCCTCGTGTGGTAAACCCGGCTGTACCAAATAATTTCTTTTGATTTTCTTCGGAAATTCCTACTCCGGTATCTTCAATGCAAATGAGGGAGTTGCCGTTTCGTTCGCGATTAGATACTGTTATGACATCGCCGACACGTGAAAATTTGACGGCATTCGCCAATAAATTCTGAACAACGATCTCGACCATACTCTTATCGGCATATACAAATCCTTTAATGGATTCATCCAGAAGTACAATACGTTTCTTTTTAACCTTTTTATCGATGAGCTGAATCTTTTCCTGGAATATCTCCTGAATATTGAAAGTTTCCGGTTTAGGCTCAAGATTTTGCAATTGAGATTTCGACCAGTTCAGCAAATTCAATAATAAAGCTGATGCATTATCGGCATTGTCGCTTAATTCAGGAATAAGTTCATTGAACTCGCGTTCGGTAATGCTGTTTTCTTTTAACAGGTCAAGAAAGGCTTTAATGGATGTGATGGAATCTTTCAGGTCATGTGAAACAATAGAGAACAATCGGTCTTTCACATGATTCATATCTTCAAGATGTTGGGTTTGTTGAAGAATATCATCATTTTGAAGTTTGTATTCCTTATTTCGTTCAGTGAGCAATTTCATTTCAGCATTCGTTTTGCTGCGTTTGCTTAAAAGTATGATCAAGGATATCGCTAACATCGCTAAAAGAGCCCCAAGGCCATACACGGCGTACCATAAGTTTTTGATCTTCGCCATAGCTTCTTCATCGGCAGGGCGATCAGTTACTACAGGTTCGGTTATAACCGGAATGATTTCGGTGGAATTGGCATCGCCATTTCTTGATTCATTTTCAAGGCGAATACTGTCTTTCAGATCATAAAATTGACGTTGCCAGTCAAATGCCCTATCGAAATTACCATTTATGGAGTCCAGGCGCTTTCGAAGCTCATAATGTTTAAGCAATTCAGTATCGTCACCAACGTCCTGGGATAATGAATAAGCCTCATTGAGTTGAATTTCTGCCAAACGTGTTTTTTCCTGCTGAATGTTCAGATTAGCAATATTGTTCAATGATTTAAAAATTCCCTTTTTATTATCGATGGTCCTATTGTAGCGAAGGCCTTCAACCAAATAAGGCGCAGCTTTATCGAATTGCCTGAATTCAAGATATTCTTCACCTAAACTTGGGAGGATCTCACCACGCATGTCCCTATCCTGTACCGGATCAAGAAGCGCAAGAGCGGCTTCATAATAGTCAATGGACTTGCGGTGCTCCTCTTTTTTGGCATATAACTCGGCAATATTTATATTAGAGATCTTAATGCCTTCAATTTCATTGAGTTCTGTTCTGACCTCCAGCGCTTTTAAATTAAATTCGAGCGCCTCGTCAAATTGTCGTGTATTATAATAAGCTTCTGCGAGGTTGTTATAAGCAAGACTAAGTTCTTCTTTAAGATTATGTTTTTCAAAAATTGAAATTGCCGAAAGGGAATGTCCGAGTCCTTTCGAATAATTTCCGCGCCTTATTTCAACGATACCTAAACTGTTATTGACCTTGGCAATTCCGAGGGAATCTTTAAGTTTCGAATAAGATCGGAGGGAGGTGTTGTAATTGTCAAGCGCATTATAATAATCCTCACGCTGTGTGTAAATGAGGGCTTTGTAATATTTGATTTCTGCGGTACCTTTTTCGTAATTTAATGAAGCAGCAAGATCTTCCCCGGGTTGAATATAGGAGAGCGCTTTTTGATAATCTTCCGAATCATAGAAAGATTTAATGAGAGCGATAGAGGTGTTGACCTTGGACGTATCTTGATTTTGAAAAGCTAATTGTACGAGGAGACTATCCTGCTCCTGTGTTTGGGAGAAGCCGGAGTAAGCGGTTAATAGAATGGCAGTCAAAGTAATTAACTGTTTCATTGGCAAATAGCTTAAGGTACAAACATTACATACAACTTAAACTAACCTTGAGGGACAGGAAAATTAAGCAATACTATCGGGCAATAAAGCCCAACAACAATAATTTCATGCTAAAAATATATGGACTCCGATTAATAGCAGTAACAAAAATTACAAAAAGAGGACTAAAACCCTAATTATTGCGTCTTAATACCAATAAATTAGACGAAATGAAGCTTATTATTTAATTCGAAATCACCCTATCGATAAAAGGCATATATCATAGAAAAACTACACTTTTATCGATGAAATGCAACTTCTTAGTTAATTGAATTAACATACTTATTATCAGTAAGTTAAAGATAAATCGAAAATTATTGAAATTTTAATACTATCTTTTATTCAACTTAAATTATACATTATGAACAAAACTGTTAAAACTATTTTATTGGTAGTAGGTATAGTCCTGATTGGATATGGGATCTATACAATGATTGCACCTGAAGCCTCTGTAGAAGTAGGAGGGCTCAGCGTAGAAGCACAGGATAATACAGATGCTTATATTACGATTGCCCTCGGTTTGGTTTCGGTCGTCATCGGTTTTTTAGGCGGAAGGAAATAAAGCCTTTATATCATAATTCTTTTATAAATTACACCCACCGAAGTTTCGAATTTCAGAATTAAAAAGTTGGACTGTAGGTTATTCAATTGTAGTTCCAAAGTACTTGAATTCGTTGTTTTAAAAGCAAGCAATTTTTTACCAATAGTGTCGTAAATCTCCAGCTTGTTAACCAGGAATATATCTTGGGTGTCTATGTGAAGTAGATTATTTAATCTATTGAATTTCAATCGAATAAACCGACTATAGTAATCGTCTAAGGAAAGGTTCTCTTCAGCTTGATTCAGATCCTTAAAAGCGATATAATAGCGGTTAATATATTCAGCAGGATCGAGCTCGACAATATATTTTGCACCGTTGATATTATGATACGAATCTGTGGTCATATCATAGATATAGACCTCTATAGGCTGGGCGAAGTTTTCCAGGGCCAGCAATGAGAATTTTACGGTTCCCGAATTCTCCAGAAACAAGCCGAAAGGGTACATTTTCGTATCATCAAAAGCACCAACACCTTGAATAACATAGCGTTCGTTCTCGATCATCCAGTTAAGATCATCAGGAAGATCTTCTATGTTGGCGGCATCATAACCATAATCAAATCCATCCGTAGCAGAATTGTCAGGCGTAAATCCTAACAATAAATGCCTTACAAAACCCATTGGAGTCTCAAAATCGACGCGTACACGTTGAATTTCATTATTCCGAAATTGACTTGATTTCTCAGAAACTTGCGCAAAAACCGTGCTGAATCCAAGAACAAATACGGCAGAAAAGGCCGTTAAAAAGTGTTTAGGTGTCATCAGATTTGGGGATCTAATTAATTATTATCGTGAGGCAATATAATAAATTAATTATGAAAACATCTATGAAATGCAAAAAAAACGGATGAAATGCATAAGGTATTGAGCGAAAAATTCAGAAAAAGACAACAATTTTCCTTCATTACGTCAATAAATTTTGAAACTGTTTAATACTGGATAATGACCTTTTTATTGGCAGTTCCCAGATCGCTTTCCACTTTAAGGACATAGGTGCCTTCAGCGATCGATTTCACAGGAATTCGAATCTCATTAGATCCATTGACATCAAAATCAGAACGTTCATAAGATTGAACCTCTTGCCCAATGATATTCACTATTGAAATTCGGTCAATTTGATGTGCATCCTGAATATGAACATAGATCTCATTGGAATCGTTCAAATAATTGATTAGAATGTTTCCTAATTCATTTTCAGAATCGCTTAATGTACTGAGTTCATAAAAGGCCAGATAGAATCGGTCCCTGTGAATACCTGCATCCAGAGACAGTACGAAGTCGGTTGTATTTAAATTGGTATACGTTCCATAAAGCGCATCATAAATGAAAACCTCCAGGTCATAATCAAAATTCTCAACGGCAAGCAATGAAATGTTGATCTCTCCTGCTTCTCCCACCATGGCTATAATTGGATATTGGCTTTTCGGTTCAAATTCACCAACACCTTGCGTGGAGAAGTATTTTTCTTCAATCAACCATGAAAAATCATTGGCCAGGCCATCGGTATTCTCTGCATCATAGGCGATATCAATACCATCGGTAGCCTCGCCCGGAATGAATCCAAGAAGTAAAGAGCGTACGGCCCCATCGGTGGTTTGACAGTTTATACGGACACGCTGCACCCCATCAGGCTCGGCATAGCTGGTACTGTAATTTGCATTTGATGTATTGGCTATATTACCATTAATATCCATACTGGCATCATTAGCTTCCATAAAAATGGACGTGCCTAAACCTTCTTTGGCATATACACGTTGGTTGTTATTAAAGGTCACATTGCCGCCGGTTGCCGAGGAAACGACATAGAATCCCTGACCGACCGGAATATAACGTTCTGGAAATTTAACCGGTGTACCAAGGCCACTGATCAGTGGCGGCGAAATAGCCGCATTACCGCCGGTTAGGTTGTAAGTGGCGTAACCACCTTCATATTCTTCAAGAACGTGAGTTTCATTGGTAGTATAATGTTCCCATAAATAGACGGTTCCTTCTATACTTTGTGAACTTCCGGGGTTACCACTGGCACCCGGAATATTATCTCTAATAAATTCCTGAGCATCAATGGCTGACGGATATGGGTTTCCTACCAGGGCCTGATTACCACCGGTAATCGGCGTGGTAATGAGTCCGTTATTTGGTTTACCGTCATAAACATAATTCTGAATATCAATTGTAGGATAGTTTGCGCCACTTCCCTTCATGGTATATCCCAGACCAACGGCTAAGGTTCCGGTTTCGGTGAGATAGCGCCAATCGGCATAAGACTGCGCAATATCTACATAATTCGGATAATTTTCATAAACCCAGAGCCAGCGTCTGCTCAGGGTAATAGGCGTTGTTAAAGGATCGGCATCATAACTTTCAGACCATTGTAAGTTCAACGGGTTGGCCGAATTGGTTCCATCGCGTAAAACACCATCTACTGTATAATCGGTATTATTCGCTGTTGTATTGACCGGGCTCACCGGTGAACTCCAGTAATTATAATTCCATAAGTTGCTTGTACCTTGCTGGTCTCTTTGCAACCTCCCTGCGCTCGTAACGTCCAATACACTTCCAAGATCTTGTAA
>JABDLA010000044.1 GCA_013001965.1 Flavobacteriaceae bacterium
TAAAAATAGAACTTTTTATTCAATGAGATCAATCTTTTACGATCAGCATTTTTGAGTTTGAATTCATTTTGAGAACGTATAAGCCTGTTGCCACAGAAGTGGGGATTGTCAACTGAGTGACTCTTGACGATTCATTGTAATTTCTTTGAAGAATTTGAATATACCTGCCTTGAATATCAAAAAATTCAAAGCGGTCTGTGGCTTCCGAATTGGTAATAAAAATCACATCAGAAACTACCGGGTTTGGATAAATAAGAGATGCTTATGTTGCATCTGAAGTTGTGGAACTATTAAAATAGGGTACTGCATAATCATAGGCATCAACGCCCACCTTCTCCCCGATAATTCGACCGGGAATATCATCGGCAGGTGGATGAATGCCTCCCCAAATTCGCGATAAACTGCATTGGTCTGACGCATCTCTATAGGTTGCCCATTGTAAAATAATGTCCATTGAAGGCCCTTCTTCAAAAACAAGAAATTTGTTTTGTTTTGCTTGAAATTCACCCAGGCCATTTGGAAAATATGGGCTCCCTGTAATGCTGGTCATAACTTCGGCTGCGGCCCTTGAATAAGTAGAGTGCCCTGAAACATATCCGGCAAAAGGTGGTGTGACAAAGGTTGGGCGCTGATAAGGCCACCAATTTTCTGCCAATATCCAACCTACACCTGCCTCATCAGTCTCTGTATTTTCTATAAATGCATGTCCGCGCCAGGTGTACAATTTAATTTTCCCGACATGTTGATCGAACATACCGGACAGTGGATCTCCGGACGCGACCAATTCTATATATCCATCACGCAAAGGAATTCCTTCAGGATCATAATTTGGCAAAGACTCATTAGAACTCTGACCATTGTCTGCCATATATCGAATGGCTGAAATAGGTCGAATATAATCATACCAGCCTTTTATACTCCAGGCTGAAATCGCAGCATCATGCATAGCACCACCAAGAATGAAATAGGCCTTGACGTCCCATTCTAACGGATCTAGTATATCACCTTCACCGGCAAATCGTTTTTCAAAACTTGGATTATCATTCACATAGTTCAAAATAGTGAACCAATGCCCAGGTGGGGTTTCAGAATCAGGGCCGTCTGCCCAAAATTCAGCCAGAACCCTGGCATAATCACCTCTTGGAACCAATTGCTCGGAGTAGGCATTTTGTGTTATAGGATTTACTGCATGTCCCGGACTAATATCACCTCCATCTATCAAATTATAGAAATCAGGGTACTGGTCATAAGAAGTAGGAAATGTAGACGGATCGATATTCCCTATTGATTTCGGTGAAATATCCCAGAGTACACCATCATTGGCATCCAAATGTGACCCCCAAACTGAAACTAAGGAAAATCCCCATTTATAGGCTTCAGACGATGCACTATTTCCTGAATTATCCAGATATGGTGGGTCTGATGGATCATTAAAGACCCTATAAGTATTCCCATCGCGTTGATAGCTAATTTGGTCTTCATCGGTCATGGCAAAAGGCCAAACATCTCCCCATTCCGGGCTTAAGAAATCAATGACATCACCTTCAATCAAATTACCACTTTGATCTATAAATGCCTCCAAGCTTAGAGGTTGCCAACGGTTTGGATCAATAATTTCCGGATTGCCTTCAAAATTTGGGGCCAATGCCGGATTTATAGGTTCATAATGCGCATTATCATAACCAAATGCCTCTCTTGAGCCGTCCAAATTGCCATAATTTATGATTGATTGAGCGATATAATTACCAAGAAAGGCTGCGTTACCAAATTCATAAAGCGTTGATGTATCAAACTCGGTATCATAACCCAACTGGGACATTATCAAATCGAATTTTTGCTTTGATTCTTCAGCGCCTGGTGAATTTTGAAATCTGTGACATAACAAACGATAGGCCGCATAACTAATCGCTTTTTTTCGTGAGCTTTCAATGTCTTCAAGGGGAATAAAATCAACTAATTCGGTCATTACTCCATTGACCTCATTTCCGATTAGAAAAGGTCTGGCCCTGTCATCATAGATCGCCCAAGCGTCATACATGGCAATACTTGTATGATATAGATTTCGTGCATGGACGGTTGGCCGTGCGAAATCTCCTCGAATAGCCTCCAAAAGTGCTTCATTCCATACACGAGCAATAGATTTGTCATTATCAACTTCCGTGATATTTAAATCAACTGTAATTGAGGTTTCCAAACTCAAACAATCCCCATTATTCTCCCTTATCGAGAGTTGTCCGGATTCTTGCAATCCCCATTTTACTGTGATTGTATTGGTGCCTTCTCCATCAAGGATTTCACCGCCATTAATTTCCCATTGAGCACTGGAGCCCTGTGCCAAGGTATAAGTATATGTTTCGGTTTTAAAAAAACCTGAACTTGTTGGACCCACAATATTGTTTGAAGGGAGGTAAGTGCATGAACCGTCGTTCAATGTAGCTGCTGGATCATAGGAGCAGGACTCCGGATCGGTACAACCATAAACTTTTATACTCGGGCCAAAATCGAGTACTTCCAATCCCTGCCCTTCCACGACTCTTACGATCGTATTGCTGTCCAGGTTTTGATAGGACTCAACCAATCCTGATGGCCATTTAATGGTCAGGTCCTGGATCTGTGTCGTTGCATTTAACCCGAAATGGACAGGTTGCAAACTCTGCCCGATAAATCCAACACCAGTATAGAAACGTTTTAAAATCCCATTGGCGGTTGTCAGCGTCAATTCGGTTCCTATGGCATCGCGATTAGAAACTGTTCCTTGCAGGGACACTTTGAACCAATTCAAATTGGATGCTTCGTCATAATTTAAGAGTTTGTTCTCATAAAAATATGACGCTTGATCGGCATTGGTCATGTAAATATCGAGATCACCATCATTATCATAATCAAATTCGGCTGCTTCCACGCTTATGGTTAAATCTCCCAAATTAACTTCAGCTGAAGCATCTTCAAACTCATTTGACCCCTCTACGTTCAGGTTCTTGAAGTACACATTGAATTGCGAACTGATCGTTTCGAAATCATAGCCATTAACGACAAATAGGTCCTCATCACCATCCAGGTCAAAATCGGCGAAGCGCGCCCCCCAGGCCCATCCTGTATTATCGACATTTTTTTCTATTGCAAGATCAACAAAGGTGTTATCTCCATTATTTGTTAGTAAGATGTTCTTATCGATGGCTGTGATAAAAAAATCAAAGAATCCATCCAGATTATAATCACCAATGGTGATTGCCATATCATCGGCTGCACTGTCAACGCCATAGAGTTGTGATTCCTGAGAGAAAACAGTTCCATTTTGATTTATAAAGAGTTCATTGGCTTCATCAAAATCATTGGAAACATAAATATCCTGCCATCCGTCGTTATTAAAATCGAAAGGGAAGGCCGTGTAACTGGCAAAACTTTCACCAATATTGATTTGAGTTTGATCGCTTACATCCTGAAACGTGCCATTGCCATTGTTTCGGTACAGTGTATTCCCATCGCATTCGTCCCAATCATTAATAAAAATATCCAGAAGGCCATCGTTATCAAAATCGAACCAGGTCGCTCCGGTATTTCTACAGCCATTAAAGGCCGTTAAGCCAGCTCCTTCTGTTACTTCAGTAAATATGCCATTAAGATTGATAAAAAGTTGAACTTTAAGTGAATGCGTAAATAAAAGATCTGGGAAACCATCGTTATTATAGTCTCCCCAAAATGCACCATGTTTAAAGCCATCTAACCCGAAATGCTCATCGATCTCTTCTTCTTCAATGGTCACTAACCCGGTCAGGCCTGCTTCTTCGGTGACATCGGTAAAGGTGCCATCATTATTGTTTCGAAATAGTCTGCTAAAACTTTTTGATACCCCTTCTTCTTCTTTTCCTTTGGCTACAACAAATATATCAAGGTCCAAATCACCATCATAGTCGGCAACAGCCACACCATTGTTCTCTTGAAGTATTCCCAATCCAGAAATGCTTTCCACGCGTTCAAAAGTTTGAGCGAGAAGGCCTGAAGGATGTAAACCAAACAGAAGAACAACTGCAACCATTAAGCTTCGATAAAGCACATTCATTATGGAATACAATTTTTTCTAAAGATACTAATTCAGCTTATGCTAACAGACATATTTTAAGGAGATTTTTAAGGGGTAGAATTTGAGACCTGCAATAATTTGCCGTTATAATATTGATGCCCGTTGAGGGCGAAATCGTGGATATATTCGGCCATTTCCTTTGCTGATGTTGGCGCCTTATAGCCTGGAAAAGCTTCTTCGAGCATTTCAGTTTGGACTGCTCCTAAAGCCAGGACATTAAAACATGGGCCAGAATCTTTATATTCTTCGGCCAATAATTCAGTTAATGTAATTACGGCACCTTTACTCGAACTGTAGGCAGCAAGGCCAGGAAATTTCATACTCCCCTGAACACCACCCATAGAGCTAATGGTAACAACGTGGCCATCTTTTTTCATATATGGAATTACTTTCCTGGTTAATTCGGCAACACCGAAAACATTGGTTTTGTATACTGCTTCAAAATCTTGAATCGATGTTTCGGCAAATGGTTTATTAAGAAGCAAGCCAGCATTATTTATAAGGACGTCTACTTGTGTCCAATTGCCTTTAATAAAGGCATCAACTTTGTCATAATCATCTTGTTCGTTGAGATCAAACGAAAAGGAGGTAATATTATCAAAATGCAAATTATTGACAGGTTGTTCATTTCGTGAGAGTGCCAGGACATTATGACCTTCATTGGCAAACAGATGTACCAATTCAAATCCCATACCTCTGCTTGTACCTGTGATAATGATGTTTTTACTCATTCTAGTTCATTTTTATTTCTTTAGTAGTCGTATTGCAGATCTTTTCAAAAGCAGGAATTAATTGATTTACAAGATTGGTCATGTGCACATAATCCAATTTATCTGTTTCATCATCAACATGATGGTAATAGTCATAGTTTGTAAGATCACAGGACGAAATTGTTTGACATGGTATTCCAAATTCTTCATAAAATGGATAATTATCCGATCGTTTAAATAGATCAAACTTCTTAGCTTCGACCGACTCTCCAATAAGATTTGAATTGGTGTATTCATTGATTTTTGCGGCCATATTAGACAAATGATATCCGGAAACAAAGGCAACATAATCACGATCAGGGAATGGAACACCGGTCATTTCAAAATTGATCATGGTATACAAATCAAGATTTTCTTTTTTTAATCGTTTTGCCAAATGCTCAGATCCGAGCAATCCTAATTCCTCGGCCGAAAACAAGGTCAGCAAAATACTGCGTTTGTTGGTTTTATTTTGAGCAAAATGTTTGCCGATTGCCATCACTGTTGCTGTTCCTGAAGCATTATCATTAGCACCGTTGGCAATGGTATCTAAGGCGGTTGAACTTCTTTTTCCTCTTTCCGATTTGCCAGTCCCCACATGATCATAATGTGCTCCAATAATAATAAATTCATTTTTAAGGTCAGGATCATTACCTTCAATAAAACCAACAACATTGAAGGCTTCGATGCCTTTGGCAATGAACTCATCCCGATATGTATTAAAATAAGGTTGTACTCCGAAGTCTTTAAATTTAGACGCTATATAATGTGCTGATCTTTCAATGCCATTGCTTCCAGTGGCTCTTCCCTGAATGTCATCGGAGGACAAGAATTCTACATGGGAACGAATTTGTGATTCTGATGATTTGCAGCTCAAGAGAAGCATTAAAATCAAAAGGCCAAATATTCTTTTCATAGACAATTAAGTTTGGCTTTAAAGATAGAAAAATCCTGCTGCTATCATTTTACTTTTTGAACATTTTGAATAACTATTTGATAATTCAATATGCATCCTATTAACAAAACTGGGGTATTAAAATTATTTAGAAATTTATTAACTTGTAGAAAATTAGTTCATTATGCCAATCTACATGGATCGTCATGATTTACCCGGAGTCACACTCAGTGATGCCGCGAAGGCGCATGAAAAAGATTTGGAATATCAGCATGAATATAATTGTAAAGCGATGACCTATTGGGTGGATGAAGAGCGAGAAAATGCATTCTGCCTAATTCAAGCGCCCAGCAAACAAGCTGTAAGAGATCTTCACAACCGAGCTCATGGATTAATTCCTCATGAAATCATCGAAGTTAATAGTAATTTAGTCAAATCGTTTTTAGGACGAATTCATGATCCTGAACCTCTTGATGATTCGCAATTAACACTCGTTAGTGATTCAGCATTCAGGGCATTAATGGTTATTGAAACTAGTAATTATATTGAGCGCATCGAATCGAATCAGTTTGATCTGTTCTATCAGAAATTTCATAACAGTCTTAATAAGTCAATTAAAAAATTCAATGGCCGTGTTGTTTTATTAAAAAGCAACAGCTATTTAGTTTCATTTAAATCGGTTACAAATGCAGTGCTTTGCGCATTAAAAATTCAAAGGAACATAAAGTACATTACGCCAAATTTTGACGCGAACTACAGAAAGTTTAGAATAGGTATATCTAGTGGAATTCCTGTCACCGATAAAGACAATCTTTTTGAGGACGCCATTAA
>JABDLA010000047.1 GCA_013001965.1 Flavobacteriaceae bacterium
AATCCTGTTAATGCCAAACCCATTTATCATGACAGAACCGGTAAGTTTTATGCATTTGATGAGGAAATTGGCCAATATAAGACCATGTCCTTACTTCCGGCCAGCTCAATGGGATTTATGACGGCAGGCATGACAACACAGGTATATAAACTCCCTCCTACGCCATATTTTCAGGCTTTTGAGGCCTTATCAGAACTGGATATTGCACTCAACTTTTTGGTATTGGAAATGGCTTTTGTATATCAACCCAAACATTTCGAAAAGAATGAATTTTACACGCCATCCCAAGTACAATGTGGTGGCACTACATGCATCCGATTCAGCTATAACGATGCTGAATATGCAGGAAGTTACATACAATTTGATTCTCGCGACCAGCTTCGCGAACTCAATATAATCTCGACAAATCCTCAATTTAGTGATAATCCAGCCGGCAAATTTGTATTCAGTTATAAACCCTGTAATGTGATACTTCCTGATGCCGTAGAGCAATCCCTGATTCCCGGACCCCTGGGTGAAATTCTTCCTATGGAAAAAGGTCTTGAACCCTGGAAACACAATAAAAAAGACAAGAAAAAACAAAAACAAAAAGATAACTGATCATGAAAACAAAACTCATTTTAGCAGCCACGCTTAGTTTCTGCATAAGCTTTTCCACCTTAGCTCAGGATCCAACCCAAAAAATACTGCAAGGCATAATGGGAGGAAAAAACAAAAAAGCTGAAGCCTTACCTGAAACCTATGCCTTTAGTTGGGAGTTTAAAACCAATATTGAAATAGAAGGAAAAAAGAAAAAGTCTGACGGTACATATAAAATGAATTATTTGATCAATGAAAATGATGATTACTATGCCATTGAATATGAAAATGAGGAGTTGAAAAAATCTGGCGGTTCATCGGTTATGGTCATGGATTTTAATAATGAAGCAATGGTCATATTTAGCCAATATGGCGACCAAAACATGGCCATGCTCCAGAAACTTAAGGATCCTAAAACAAAGAAAATAAAAGATAAGGACAGGAATTACACCTATACTGAAATCGGGACTAAAACCATCCTTGGCTATGAATGCTATGGTATCGTCTTAGAAAACAAAAAAATGAAGGCCACCCTTTATTTTACATTGGATGCCCCGGTAAACTTCAGTGCATTTTTTGCTTTTTCCAGCGAAGCGGCACCGGCAGGCTTTAGCGATCCGGAATTATTTGATGTCCTCAAGGATGAAGCCCTGCTCATGGAATTGGATATGACCGATAAAAAGAAAAACCAAAGCATGAAAATGATTCCCATTAGTCTAGAACAAAAGAAAACCGAATTCCATAAAAAAGACTATCAGTTTATGAAAATGGGATTCTAACCGATAAAATATAAACCAACAATAACATAATCAAAGCTAAAAATCATGAAATCAGCAATTAACAAAAACAATCGTTTTGCCTCTCTATTAACATGTATGCTTCTTTTATTCTGTGCTCAGTTTATAGTAGCACAAACCGTAAGAACAGTAGATAACAGGCCGCAATCCGGAGCCCAATACACGACGGTGGCTGCTGCGATCGCAGCATCAATCCCCGGGGATATCATCTATATTCATCCCTCAACATCTTCCTACGGCAATTTTACTATCGACAAAACATTAACATTAATTGGATCAGGTCATGATCCTTCAAATTTTGGCGGCATAAGGTCTACTATAGGCACTGTAACATTAGCCGGAACAGGCAATCCGGATGTTTCCGGTACGGTGTTTACCGGTCTCAATATCGGTCACATTACTGCCAACTCTTTTGGTTCGCAGTCAGATAATATTCATATTATTAATAACCGGATCACCGCAGGTGCTGATGGCTATTTTAATGGCACGGGTTCCGACGGCTGGATAATAGAGGGCAACTATTTCGACAGTGCTGCGTCTTCTAATAATCTCAATGTTAATTTTTGTGATAACTGGAATATAAGAAACAACGTTTTTGAAGGACAAATAATTGAACTGGATCACACATCGGTGGTTACCAACAACTTATTCATCAATGCCGATTCAACCGGTCCTGCCACAATCTTTGAATCTGTCAGTGGCGTGACCAGCCCTATTGTGACCAATAATATGTTCATTTTTACAGATCCCGATGTTACTGAAATTGTGAATACAGGAGCAACTGCAGTTACATACACAAATTGCCTGACCTGGAATGCGGGTGAAGGTGTCGCTTCCGATTTGGTGGCGCTGTCCGGATCGGGAAATTTAGATAATATGGATCCGGAATTTACAAGTATTCCCTCAGATCTGTACGATTTTTATAATAATGATTTTACCTTATTAGGTAGCTCTCCGGCCATTGGTGCAGGAACAGATACGACAGACCTGGGAATTTTTGGACGAAACTTTCCATTCGATAATAATGGTCGGCCACACTCCATGCCCTATCCGGAGTTAATGACCATTTTAAACACGGTCGTTCAACCGGGACAGAATCTAAACGTTCAATTCCAGGCAACACAAAAGAATTAGGATCATGAAAAAAATAAGTCTCATAATTTTATTATGGGTCTTTTTCGCGAACTATTCTTTTGGGCAGACCATAACGGCTGCTGAGTATTTTTTCGATTCAGACCCTGGTGTAGGCCTGGCGACAAGCTTACCAATAACTCCTGGTGCAACCATAACGGAGTCATTCTCAATTCCCACAACGGGGCTTAGTGAAGGGCTTCATGTCTTGCACATTCGAACGGAGGATAGCGCTGGTAACTGGAGTTTGTATATGCGGCGCTACTTTTATGTAAGTGAACCAAACGGTTATAATCCTCCTCCTGTATATGATATTGTAGCTGCTGAATATTTCTTTGACAATGATACCGGCGTAGGAAATGCCGGCTTAGGTAATATTGGAGGCCCATTGCCGGTCACACAAGGACTGAGCATTAGCGATACTTTCAGTATTCCAACCACAGGTCTTACTGATGGGCTTCATGTTTTACACATAAGAACACAGGACACAAACGGCACATGGAGTTTGTATATGCGGCGCTATTTCTTTCTTACTGAACCAAACGGATACAATCCTCCTCCTGAATATGAAATTGTAGCCGCTGAATATTTCTTTGACAATGATACAGGTGTCGGAAATGCCGGCATAGGAAATATCGGTGGCTCCTTGCCGGTAACACAAGGATTGAGCATTAACGAAACCTTTAGTATTCCGATCACCGGTCTTACTGAGGGTCTTCATGTGTTACACATAAGAACCCAGGACACCAACGGTACATGGAGTTTGTACATGCGACGTTACTTTTTCATTTCAGAACCAAACGGATACAATCCACCTCCTGAATACGATATTGTCGAGCTTGAATATTTCTTTAATACTGATCCAGGCGTTGGGATGGCCACTACAATTGATGTGCCTGATGGAACTTCCATTAATGAATCCTTTATCATTCCAACATCTGGACTTTCCGAAGGCTTAAATGTGCTCCATATACGCGCTA
>JABDLA010000075.1 GCA_013001965.1 Flavobacteriaceae bacterium
CTACAACCGCTGTTGCCGCCATACTCAATCCGATCGCCACTGCATAGACCAATGTTAATACGGATTCGGTGAGGCCAATGGTAGCCACAGCATTGACGCTAACTTTTGAAACCCAGAAAATATCAACCACAGCAAAGATGGACTCCATCATCATTTCAAGGATCATGGGAATGGAAAGCATAAAAACCGCCCGCCGAATACTGCCGGTGGTAAATTCCTGTTCAGTTCCTGCAACGGCAATCTTAAAATACCTGAAAAGTTGTTTTATGGTTAGTTTTTGAGATGTCATGATCAAATGATGCTTAAATATAAGATATTACCAAATAGGATATATTTAGTTGAAAGGGTCGCTTGAAGTTAGCGACATGGCGGAGTTCATTTAATCAATCATAGTAGTAAAGATGCGATTTCCTGAATTTATTTCAAAATATAAATTCAAATTGAATTTCTTAATTGTTATGAAATGCCATCAAAGGATGATAAGAAGTTCAAATTAATTTTTTCTTTTTCTTTTCTTTTTTTCTTTTTTCCATCGATGAAAAAAGAAACAAAAAAATCTAGGCTTACAATCATTTTGCTAAACAGTAATATTTTGATTCCTCAATAATTTGAAACTTCTCACGCCTATGGCGTGATTCATAACAAGCAAATTATTCGAGCCGGAATCTGCAAATACAGTTTTACGCAAAATTATTGTAGGCCGTTTGTTCAAGGCAGAGCCTTGATAACCCTCAAAAGTAAGAAATAGTGAGAGAAAAAGCGGAAGTGCGAAGCAGGGCTTCAAGCATGCAGCTTTGAGAACGAGCGATGCGAAGCAATTTCCTTCTTTTGAGCGTCTTTTTTGGGCTCGTTTTTGGACGAGCAAAAAGGAGCAAAAAAAGAAAAAGAAAAAATTAATTTTCATTAACTCCCTCTTTCAAAAGAGCATTCTGCTCCTCCATAAGTTCATTCAACCTAGAAAGCAATTCAATATCCTTTGGTGTAACAACAGTCTCATCTTTGGTGTCCTGTGCCTTGCTCCGCAGTCGGTTCATGAATTTCACAACTACAAAAACGGTAAATGCAATAATTAAAAAATCAAGGAAAACTTCAAGAAGCGCACCATAAGCAATGGCAACTTCAGAAGTGGTAACAGTCCCGGCACTATCCGTGGCAGCCTCTCGTAAAATTAATTTTTTATCCTGAAAGCTAAGTCCATCCGACAATAACGACAATGGTGGAATCAGAACTTTTTTCACGAGCACATCGATGACTTTATTGAATGAAGCACCAATGATAATCCCGATAGCCATGTCCATCATATTGCCTTTTACCGCAAACTCTTTGAATTCTTTTAATAGTCCCATATCGATAAATTTGTTGTCGAAGATAATAAAATTTGAAACTCAATCTCATTGCATAATTTCAGCTTAGTTTATTGAAATATCTATTTCATAAAAATTCAATTACAACCAAAAGATTGCTATATTTAAAATCCTAATCAACAACCAATGTCGAAACCGGCCAAATTCGGGACCTTCCTCGGGGTTTATACGCCCAGCATCCTGACCATCCTAGGTCTCATCATGTACCTCCGTTTCGGTTGGGTGGTTGGAAATGTCGGACTGTTTAAAACGATGGCCATTGTCCTGATGGCTTCTTCCATAACGTTTATCACAGGCTTATCGGCATCAGCCATTGCGACTAATATAAAAGTTGGTGTTGGCGGAGAATACTATATGATCTCGCGCTCCCTCGGCCTCGAACCCGGAGGCGCCATTGGAATTCCTTTATACCTATGCCGAACCTTAAGCGTCACCTTTTATTGTTATGGACTTTCTGAAGCAATAATTGCATTGTACACGAGTACACAAGGCGCAGTTCCTGAATATACCTTACAAGCTTTGACCATCTTTTTTATCGTCCTGGTAACTGCCCTTTCAGGTAAAAGCGCCAAACTCGTTTTGAAATCACAGATTCCTATTATGATCATTGTTGGTGCTTCCATTCTGGCACTGGCCTTTGGTATATTGACCAACGATCTGCAAGCACCAGTTACCGAGGCGACCTACAGCAGTGCCCCCGAAGGATTCTGGTATGTGTTTGCTGTATTTTTCCCGGCCGTAACCGGATTTACCGCAGGTATCGGATTGAGTGGCGATTTAAAAAACCCACAGAAATCAATACCAAAAGGAACCTTAGGCGCCGTTGTTTCCGGTGCCATTATTTATTTGTTCATTCCTATTTTACTATCAATAACCGCGTTATTGACCTTAGAACAGTTGTCCGATCCTGATGCAGGTGTGACCATCTGGACGCGTTTGGCCTTATTTGGGCCCTGGCTCATTTATCCGGCTGTTTGGGGTGCGGTCTTGTCTTCTGCTTTCGGAAGTATTCTTGGTGGACCACGAATTTTGCAGGCATTGTCCATGGACGGCCTTATGCCGAAGTTTTTATCGAAACTGTCCAAATCGGGGCAGCCAACCGTAGCGACCTGGATCTCAGGAGCGATCGCCTTAGGTGCTGTCTTTCTGGGCGGATTGAATACACTGGCGCAATACGTTTCTGTCCTCTTCTTAACGCTTTATGTCGCAGTCAATGTTTCAGCTGCAGTCGAGCAATTGATCAAAGAACCCTCCTATCGGCCTAAGATACATGTCCCATGGTTCATTTCGCTTTTAGGCGCTCTTGCTGCTATGGTGGTCATGTGGCTGATCAATCCAATCGCTTTTGCGTTTGCACTCGGACTTGAAGCTTTGATCCTTTTCTATCTGTTTAGTCGGAAAATGGAACAACAATGGGGTGACGCTTCTACGGGAATGTGGATCCATCTCAGCCGCTTTGCTTTACTTCGATTGAATAAAAAGAAGATCAGCTCACGAAACTGGCGCCCAATCATCTTGCTGTTTGTTCATAATTTAAAAGAGCGCATGTATCTCGTTAAGTTTTGTGAAATGCTGGGTCAGAATAGCGGTATGCTCACCATTTCACATTTGATCACTCCCGAAGATAAGGATGAGATCAACCGAAGGAATGAGATCGTTTATGAAATGCAGAAGGATTTAGAAAACGAAGGTTTGGAAGCCCTGACGGAGGTTAATGTGGTCACCGATTTAAAACGAGGTATCTATAATGTGGCTGCTTCACATGGAATCGCCGGATTAAAAACCAACCTGGTGGTCTTTGGATGGTCACAAACCTATGAAGGTCGTATCCAGGAATTAGAGATCATTCATGACCTCGCCATGGCAGGCAAGAATATCATGATGATGCATTTTAATCATGAATTCAGGGCCAAACAGAATAATCGCATGGATATCTGGTGGCGCGGAAAAGATAATAATGGTGATATGATGTTACTCCTCGCCTATTTGATCCAGTTGAATAGGAAATGGAATAAAGCGAAGATCAATATCATATCCATTGCAAATTCTATTGAAGATCAACGACAGCTCGAACAACATATTGATCACTCGATCAAAGAAGCACGTATTGATGCAAAAATTAAAGTGAAGCTTAATGATGGTGATGATATATTAAATCAGTTGATTAAAGGCAGTAAAAAAGCCGATCTGGTCTTCACCGGGCTTGCCAGGCAAATGGAAGATCTGGCAGAGATTTCAGCATCGATCAATCGCGTTGTTTCTAGTTTGAATGCTGTTGCTTTTGTTCAGAATAATGGGATGAAGTCTGACACACCGATAATATTTGGAACTTCGAGTTCCAAATAATGGTTTTTTTTGCTCCTTTTTGCTCGTCCAAAAACGAGCCCAAAAAAGACGCTCAAGCCAAGGTATTTTTTGGCGAAGCCAAAAACCATTTCGTAAAATGCTGCGTCAAACTTCGTTTTCCTGTCCTTCAGCATTTTTCTCATATATACTACGCCTTGAGAAGGATCGATGCGAAGCATCGAATTAGTCTCAAAAGTCAGAAATAGCGAGTGAAAAAGCGGAAGTGCGAAGCAGGGCTTCAAGCATGCAGCTTTGAGAACGAGCGATGCGAAGCAATTTCCTTCTTTTGAGTGCCCTTTTTTGATTCGTTTTTTAGGCAAGTAAAAAATGAATGAAAGAAAAAAGAAAACATTATTTCAATCGCGCCAATTCTGCTTCAGCAGCAATAAACCCAAACGCAGCCCAGTTACCATTATCAACAATGGAATGAAAACGTTTCCTGGCTTCATCAGGTTGATCATTATAAAAATACCAATTCGCAATACCATATTGCACTGCTTCCGAAGACCCTAAAGAATCATTACCCGAAAGCTGATCTTCAGAAAGTTCACCTTTATAGAACAAGAGCAACTGGTGATAGCCATCATTTTCTATGATAGTCATTTCGGCATTGATGGGTTCAAGAATTTGTGATGCTTCATCCGGAAGATTCATACGTCTTAAAATCATATAGAGCCAATGTGAAGCTGCGACGCGCATATCGTCGTTTGTGGAGACCTTCAGGCAATTATCAAAATGTGCTAAAGCATTGCGCCACTCCCCTTTGAGGTAATAAGCCAGACCGAGGTGATAATAGATGTTTGTATGTAGTGATGAAACCGGTGTATTGAGTTTGTTGGGAATGCCATCGGGTTCAATTTTATCTTCTTTGCCTTCGATGAGACTTGCTGCTTTCTCCAGATCGCGAATGGCGAGATCCAAACGCCGTGTGGAAATATAGCGATGACCACTATGCCTGTAAAAGCGTGCATCCTCAGGGAATTTTAATATGCCCTCATGATAAATACCAATAGCAGCCTTATAATCCCCCAGATAGGCCGTTCGTCGTCCCAGCCAGATGATAAAATCGGGGTTCATGGGGTTGCTGTTGTATGTGTCTAAAGCGCGTAAATAATTGGCGATTTGTAAGGAATCTTTGCCC
>JABDLA010000041.1 GCA_013001965.1 Flavobacteriaceae bacterium
CTTCCAGCTCCTTTTTCTTTTCTTCAGCCTTCTTGTTCTGCTGTGCATGCTGACGTGCCGCTAACTGCGACGATTCGTACCAAAAACTGTAGTTTCCAGAGTAATGATTGATCTTTCCAAAATCGATATCAGACACATGCGTACATACCGCATCTAAAAAGTGCCTGTCGTGCGAAACCACGATCACACAATTATCATAATTGGCCAAAAACTTTTCCAACCAGGAAATCGTTTCATAATCCAGGTCGTTCGTAGGCTCATCCATGACCAGTACATCAGGATTTCCAAATAAGGCCTGTGCTAGTAAGACACGTACTTTTTGCTTTCCGTCAAGGTCCTGCATCAAAGTATAATGCAGATCTTCCTTAATATCCAAATTACTCAACAAGGCTGCTGCATCGCTATCGGCATTCCAGCCATCCATCTCCTCAAATTCCACCTGCAACTCCCCTATCTTATCGGCATTGTCATCCGAATAATCGGCATATAAGGCATCGATTTCGGTTTTGATCTTAAATAAGGGGGCGTTACCCATCAATACCGTTTCCAAAACTGTATGCTCATCATAGAGACTATGATCCTGTTCCAGCACCGACATGCGTTTTCCGGGTTCCAAATGCACCTGGCCGGAAGTCGGTTCCTTCTTTCCCGCAAGGATCTTCAGAAATGTCGATTTTCCACTACCATTGGCACCAATGATGCCATAGCAATTACCCTGATTGAAGGTGATATTGACCTCATCAAAAAGGATACGCTTACCAAACTGCACTGAAAGATTAGAAACTGATAACATTTTAAGCTGTTTTAAATGAGCGGCAAAAGTATTAAATAACTGTCATTTAGGCAACAAAAGGACATTATAATAACTTTAACGCCCCCTTAACAAAGCAATTGGGATTCAAACTATATTTTTGTAAGTAATCAGTGGCAATCCCCTTTTTATCTGCTGGTAACGATAATAATGAAACAATTAATACTTACAGCGCTTATAGGTGTAACATTACTTGGGTGTAAAACGAACATTACAAATTGCGGAGTAGCTTATTTTGGTGGTGAGATCATCAACCCGAATAACGACCACTTGGTAATCTATGATTCGAGCCGTCCTATTGATACCGTCTACCTGGACGAGAACAACAGGTTTCATTATACCTTAGAAAATCTCAATCCCGGATTATATTCCTTTGTACATGGTGAAGAATACCAGGTCATATTGCTTGAACCCAATGACAGCATCATGATCCGCCTTAATACCTACGATTTTGACGAGTCGCTGGTCTTTACCGGAAAAGGATCGAAGAAAAATAATTTTCTTATCGAATTGTTTATCGAACAGGAGGTCATGAACGAAACCATGTATGAGTTGTCGGAATTGGCGCCGGAAGATTTTGTAGAGCAACTTGATTCCATTCATGCCGCCAAGGAAAAGAAACTAAGAGCTTTTTTTAATAAGCATCAGGGATCACGATTGTTTCAGAAGGTCGCATCGGCCTGTATCAATTACAACCATTATGCCCAAAAGGAGATCTATCCTTTCCGGTATTTCGGAAAACAGTATGTGAGTGCCAATATGTTGCCGGAAGACTATTTTGATTTCAGAAAAGACATTATCTATAATGATGAGGATCTGAAGGATTTTTATCCTTACTATAATTTCCTCTTTCCGCATTTTAATAATCTGGCATTGACCACCTATATCGAAAAATCGAAGGATTCTTTATTCGATAGCTATTCAATCGATTATCATTTGAATAAATTGGAGCTTATTGACAGTTTGATCTCGGTCAGCGCCATAAAAAGCAATCTGTTAAAATATTCGACCAGAAACTTTTTATCGCGATCACGTTCCCCTGAAAATAGTGAAGCCATGTACGCCTCTTTTATGGATAAATGCAAGGACGAGGAATCTGTAGAATACGTCACATATTTTTATAATACACTTCTGAAATTGAAACCGGGCAATCAATTTCCCAACATTGATTTGGTTGACAAACGCAATAAGGAGCTGTCCATTAATAGTATTGTGACTCAGCCAACAGTGGTCTATTTTTGGTCGAAAGCCAATAAACATCATTCGATAGACAGTCACCAGACGGCTAAAAAATTAAAGGAACAGTATCCCGAGATCAATTTTATTTCGGTGAATGTCAACAACCAGAATATCTCAAGCTGGCAACGTTACCTGAGAAAGAACAAGTTCAATTCGGAGCATGAATATATGCTTCGAAATCCGGAAGTAGCTAAAAAAATACTGGCATTAAGTAATGTGTATAAGGTGATCATCATCGATGAGACATCGGAGATCCTTGTCGCCAATGCAAACATGTTCAGCATGGAATTTAAAGAGGTCCTTGCCGAACTATCGGGTTATACAATCCAATAAAATTTTAAGAATTTAATTTCCCTTTTTATAATCGGCCAGGAATTTTTCCAATCCGATATCAGTCAATGGATGCTTCAGTAATCCCATGATGGAACTCAACGGACTTGTAATGACATCGGCTCTCAGCTTAGCACAATCGATGATATGCATTGTATGCCGTATTGAGGCCGCCAGGATTTGAGTCTCAAAACCGTAATTATCATAGATCATCCTGATCTCGCCGATGAGATTCAAACCATCGGTAGAAATATCATCAAGACGCCCGATGAAAGGTGAAACATAGGTTGCACCAGCTTTGGCCGCTAAAATGGCCTGCCCCGGAGAAAATACCAGGGTCACATTGGTTTTGATGTCCTGTTCTGAAAAATATTTACAGGCCTTGACACCATCTTCGATCATTGGTAATTTGATAACGATCTGCTCATGTAAATTGGCCAGCTCCTCACCTTCCCTGATCATACCTTCAAGATCGGTGGCGATCACCTCGGCCGAAACATCACCTGTTACGATCTCACAGATGGCTTGGTAGTGCTCTAAGATATTCTCTTTTCCGGTAATGCCTTCTTTTGCCATTAATGACGGATTCGTCGTTACGCCATCAAGGATCCCAAGGTCCTGTGCTTCTTTTATTTGATCAAGATTTGCGGTATCAATAAAAAATTTCATCTGAAGTCTGAATTAAAGTGATTCGAATTATCGCTGCGAATTTACAATAATATGCAAGGACGCAAATGATTTTTAATTAAAATATATTAACAACAGAAAAACTATGGTGAACACTACAGTTTATAGTGCCGTTCTAAAAGTTTTTCATAGGTTTTCGATGGTAGTATAGCCTTGAGAAGAACTGAAAATTTTTGCATGAAAGTACCTACCTTATAATGTACCTTTGGATTTTCAATATGAATAAGGCGATGCACCGCTTTCGCCATTAGCACAGGGTCACTACCTGAATCGACATGCGCATCGATATCCTTCAAAACAGCTTTATAAGTGGCTGCATAAGGTGAATCCTCCTTAATTGGTGCATGATAACGTCCGGCAGCGATATTTGTTGCGAAATCCCCCGGTGCCAGGTTGCACATCTTTATATTGAAATCTTTGATCTCCAAACGGAAGGCTTCGGTGATATAATTAAGGGCGCCTTTACTGGCAGAATAAATGCCTCGATAAGGCAATCCCATATAACCGGCAATGGAGGTGACGTTGATAATGAGCCCTGAATTTTGAAGACGCATCTGCGGCAATACACTTTTTATTAGATTGATAGGGCCGAAAAAATTGGTTTCAAAATTACGCTTCATTTCCACTTCAGGGGTTTCTTCCAGGGGTCCGGTAATTCCCGAACCGGCATTGTTTACAAGAACGTCAATGCGACTTTCTTTTTGGAGCAAGAGTGCTATGCAGTTGCTGATGCTGTCGTTTTGGGTAACATCTAAAGGAAGCAGCGGAAAGGAAAGATCGGGATAATTATCAGGATTTCGGCTGGTTCCATAAACAGAAAATCCTTTAGCAGAAAGAAATTCGCAAATCGCTTTCCCAATTCCGGTAGAGCCACCGGTTACCAAAACTACTTTTGACATGATTCAGACTAAAAATTGAAGGACTAAAATACGATTTAAATGTTAAATTCAGGGTACAAAAAAAGGCAAGCTACCTACATCACACTGCTACAACCGTCTACCTTTGCTGCGTTCCCGCCCTGGAGGATTCAACAGGAGCTAGTTGTGTAGGACTTGCCGGCTGCAAAGATACGATCTTTTAAAATTTTAACACTAATTTTTTTAAATGATTTTATATAAATAACTTGCCTGAAATAAGATTAAGAATGCGCATCAAAACAGTTTTTTCAATATTAAGTATATGTCTGGTACTTGTAGCCTGTAAAAGCAATTCGGAACAGAAGAAAAAAGACTTTGCTATCATCACCTCTGCCAAAAAAAATGTGATTACTAATGGTGAGATGTTGTCGCTATCCATAAAAAACAAACGCAATCATGTTATCGATTCGGTTCAGTATATGCTCAATGGCCAGGTCATCGAAGATTCGATCGTACTTAATAATGTGAAGCTTGGCAAGCAGCAAATTGAGGCGACCGTATATTTTAATGCGACCAGTCAGACCATTTCTGAAACCATTACCATATTGAATAAAGACCTTCCAAAGGTATTAGGTTTTAATATCATCAACGAATATCCGCACGATATCAACTCCTACACCCAGGGCCTTGAATTTTACAATGGTGAACTTTATGAAAGCACCGGACAATTAGGGCAATCCAAACTTCGGAAAGTCGATTATAAAACAGGGGAAGTACAGCGAAATGTAGACCTTTCGAAAGATATTTTCGGCGAAGGCCTTACTGTCCTTAATGATAAGGTGTATCAACTCACCTGGCAGGCAGGAATGGGCTTTGTCTATGATGTCAATACATTCGAGCGCAAAAGCAGTTTTAAATACGGTCAAAGTAAAGAAGGCTGGGGTTTGTGTAATGATAAAGAGGTGCTGTATAAATCGGATGGCACCGAAAAGATCTGGATCCTCGATCCGGAGACCCTGGCGGAAAAAGATCATATTCAGGCATTTACCAATAAAGGCAAAATCGTTGGACTGAACGAACTGGAATGGATCGAAGGTAAGATATACGCCAACCGATATCAGAAAAATGGTGTAGCGATCATCAATCCGGAAAGCGGGGCCATAGAAGGCGTTATCGATTTTTCATCGCTTCGGGAAAAAGTAAAACAACACCCAAAATTAGATGTCCTGAATGGCATTGCCTACAATCCTGAAACAAAGACCATATTCGTTACCGGAAAGAATTGGGATAAGCTTTTTGAGGTTGAAATTGTAGATGACTAAAGATGCAAACCTTCGAAAAAACTCTAACTGTAACTGTTGATGACCTTGACGAGCTCGAACATGTTAACAATGTGCAATATGTACATTGGGTCATGGATATCGCCAAATCACATTGGTTAAATAATGCTACGCCCGCTTTACTGAAAAATTACTTTTGGGTTTTGGTAAGTCATCATATTGACTACAAATCATCGGCTGTTTTGAACGATACCATTCTCTTAAAATCCTATGTCACCCAAGCCGAAGGTGTTTCCTCTACACGTTTGGTTGAAATGTACCATAAACAAAGTAACCGACTTCTGGTAACTTCAGAAACCAAATGGTGCCTGATGGACGCCAAAACAAAACGCCCTACACGCATAACCGAAGAATTGGCCAATTTGTTCAATTAATTTCACAAAAGCATACTAATTCATTGTTCTAAAAGTTATACATTTACGATTGCAAGCGAAAATTGTACATGAAAAGATTTTTTTACTTCATACTTAGCCTGGCACTCATCATTTTCTGGAGTTCTTGTCGGAAAGATTTCAATTTTACCCCAAGTAACGGCATGCTGGAATTCAGCAAAGACACGGTCTTTCTGGATACTGTTTTTTCCAATATTGGATCAAGTACTTATAATTTAAAGGTGTATAATCGCTCTAATGATGATATTTTGATCCCTACCCTCCGTCTCGGGCAAGGACAAAACTCCATGTACAGATTGAATGTTGATGGTATGACAGGCACAGGTCCTATTGCCGGAAAGGAATTCGAGAATGTCGAATTGTTAGCGAAAGACAGCATGTTCATTTTTATAGAAACGACCATCGATATTCAAAGCCTGGTATCTTCGGAAACACAATTCTTGTATACCGATGTTATTGAATTTGATTCGGGAGACAATCAGCAAAATGTCGAACTGGTCACCCTGGTAAAGGATGCGGTCTTTATCTATCCGCAGCGCTTCATCGACAATCAGACCGGAGAATATGTGATTGAAACACTCGTTTTTGATGTGGATGGCGATGGTATGGATGATGAGACGACGATCCAGGGACGTTTTCTCGAAGATTCGGAACTCAATTTTACCAATGAAAAACCCTATGTTATTTATGGCTATGCTGCTGTAGATACCGGAAAGACATTGAACATTGATGCCGGGGCACGTGTGCATTTTCATGCCAATTCGGGCCTCTTGGTCACTGACGGCGGATCGCTCAAAGTAAACGGCCTTCCTAGCGCCGATCCCGATCTCCTCGAAGGGGAGGTCATTTTTGAGGGCGATCGACTGGAACCGCTTTTTGAAGATATTCCCGGGCAATGGCAAACCATTTGGCTGTTTAACGGCAGTACTGATAATGATATCAATCATGCGACTATAAAAAACAGTACGATAGGTATATTAAGTGATGGTGATCAAAATGATCCGACGAAACTTACGATAACTAATTCACAGATCTATAATTCGAGTAACTTCGGAATTCTTGGTCGAGGAACTAATATTTATGGAGAAAACCTGGTCTTAAACAACAGCGGGCAATCGTCATTTGCAGGTACATTCGGTGGCACTTATAATATTGTGCATTCGACCATTGCGAATTACTGGACGAGCAGTTTCCGGCAGTTTCCTTCGCTCTTCCTGAATAACTTTGTGATCGATGAAGACCTTACTATTTTCACCAATGATCTCACCGAAGCCAATTTCACCAATTGTATCATCTTTGGCAATGACAATCCCGAGTTGTTGCTGGAAAAGGAGATGGGTGCTTTATTCAATTTTAAATTTACCAATTGCCTGATCCGTTTTAACGATTCCAATAATAATTTTACGGCGCCGGAATATGATTTCAATGATATGAATTTATATGAAAATGTGGAATTCAATGACGATCCTGAATTCTTAGATCCTCGAGCTAATATGCTTCAAATTCCTGATGGCTCTCCTGCCGATGGGGCGGCGATTTTATTCGGCATATTAGGCTCAGATATATTGAATACACCCCGAGGAAATCCCGCTGATTTAGGTGCTTATGAAAGCATTATTTTTGAAGAGGATAACTAGCTGAATAAAGGTACGTTAGCCATCATATCATTAACCTTTACTGCAACAGCTTCAAGAACAGATTCATCATCGTAATTTGTAATGACCTCATCGATAAGATCAACGATTTTGACCATGTCGTCTTCGGTCAAGCCACGTGTAGTAACCGCAGCCGTTCCAATACGGATTCCTGAAGTAACAAAGGGGCTTTTATCATCAAAAGGTACCATGTTCTTGTTAACGGTAATATCAGCCTTAACCAATGCTTCTTCAGCATCTTTTCCGGTAATATTTTTCGACCGAAGATCGATCAGCATCATATGATTATCGGTGCCACCGGAAATAATGTGGTATGCCTTGTCCACAAATGCTTCGGCCATGGCTTCAGCATTTTTCTTCACCTGAAGGGTGTAGTACATAAAGTCATCGGATAAGGCTTCTCCAAAAGCGATGGCTTTGGCAGCGATGATATGTTCAAGCGGCCCGCCTTGATTACCCGGAAAAACAGCAGAATCCAATAAACTCGACATTTTTCTAAGGTTCCCGTTTTTAAGCCGTATGCCGAAAGGATTATCAAAATTCTCACCCATAAGGATCAGTCCGCCACGCGGCCCTCTTAAGGTCTTGTGCGTCGTTGTGGTCACCACATGACAATGCGGTAATGGATCATTGAGCAATCCTTTGGCGATCAATCCGGCAGGATGCGATACATCGGCCATAAGAATGGCACCTACACTATCGGCGATCTCGCGAAATCGCTTAAAATCCATATCTCGTGAATAGGCAGAGGCACCTGCAATAATAAGCTTGGGTTTATGTTTTTCGGCTTGCTCGGCAACCATATCGTAATCGATGATCCCCGTTTCCTTTTTAACCCCATAAAAAACAGGATTATACAGTTTCCCTGAAAAATTCACCGGTGATCCATGCGTTAAATGGCCGCCATGAGACAGATCGAATCCAAGAATGGTGTCCCCCGGTTTCAAACAGGCTGCAAAAACAGCTGTATTCGCCTGGCTTCCGGAATGCGGTTGCACATTGGCGTAGGCCGCGCCAAATAAGGTTTTAGCACGGTCAATGGCGATCTGTTCGACTTCATCTACAATTTCACATCCGCCATAATAGCGTTTGCCCGGATAGCCTTCAGCATATTTGTTGGTCAATACCGATCCGGCAGCTTCCATGACCTGCTGGCTTACAAAATTTTCAGAAGCGATAAGTTCTAAGCCATTTAGTTGTCGCTCATTTTCTGCTTGAATCAATTCAAAGATCTGTTGGTCACGTTGCATAAAATTGTCTTATTATGAATTAAGTTTCAAAAATAATAAATACATTAGTTTAATTAATCAAAAAACATATATTTACAACTAAATTAATAACAACTAATCAACAATATATAAATGCCATTATCCGCTAATAATCCTGATCGTAATTCATGGTTGCATGTCGACAAGAACTCCGATTTCCCTATTCAGAACATTCCTTTTGGTGTATTTCTTACCCGTGATGATATCATCACTATTGGAACACGAATTGGTGACACCGCCATCGACCTGGGTGCGTTGCATCAGCTTGGATATTTTAAAGGCATTCCCCTGACAGATGATATATTTCTTCAGGATACCCTCAATGATTTCATTGCAGATGGTAGAAAGACCTGGCGATTGGTGCGTAATCGTATCGCCGAAATATTTGACAGCAATAACAAAACACTGAAACACAATACCAAGCATAAAGAGATCGTGCTGTTCAGGCTTGATGAGATCGAAATGCAATTACCGGTTCAAATTGGTGACTATACCGATTTCTATGCCAGTAAGGAACATGCGACCAATGTTGGAACGATGTTCAGAGGAAAAGAGAATGCGTTGATGCCAAACTGGTTGCATTTACCGGTTGGTTATCATGGCAGAAGTTCCTCTATTATTCCGTCAGGCATTCCAATCCACAGGCCACAAGGACAAACCTTGCCTGCCGGTTCTGATACGCCTGTGTTTGGTCCGAGTCAACTGGTCGATTTCGAATTGGAAATGGCCTTTATCACCACCGATGCAAATGATCTGGGTGAGCCCATCCCAATTGATGAGGCTGAAGATTATATATTCGGACTGGTTCTATTTAACGACTGGAGTGCTCGTGATATTCAGAAATGGGAATATGTGCCCTTAGGGCCTTTCTTAGGAAAGAATTTTGCCTCGGCCATATCACCTTGGATTGTTACGCTTGATGCCCTTGAACCCTTCAGGATTGAAGGACCCGAACAGGATCCAAAACCACTGCCCTATTTGCAATTCAAAGGGAAAAAGAGCTTTGATATCAATCTCGAAGTGGCCATTCGTCCGAAAGATGCCAAAGAAAAAGTAGTAAGCAATTCAAATTTTAAATTTATGTACTGGAATATGGCTCAGCAACTGGCGCATCATACCGTAAATGGCTGTCCGGTCAATTCGGGAGATATGATGGGTAGTGGCACAATTTCAGGCCCAACAGAAAATTCTTACGGTTCCATGCTTGAATTGACCTGGAGAGGTGAGAAACCGCTTACAATGAAAGATAAGTCTGAACGTAAATTCATCAATGACTACGATACGGTGATCATGCGCGGCTTTTGTGAGAACGATGATGCACGAATTGGCTTCGGTGAAGTTAAAACCCAATTACTCCCTATATTTAACTATAAAAAAAAGAAATAGTTAATTAATTCATTATCAGTTTTTTAATTCAAATATTTAACTATATTTGACGACCCTCAATCTATTTTGGCATGCTAATTGAAATTTATGCCATAAGAACTTAAAATACTATGCTTATGAGACGAATTCTACTTTTGTCGATATTAATGTCATTGATGCTCTCATGCAGCAGCAAAAGACATATTGAAAAGGCCATGTATTCCGGCAATTATGACCACGCCATACATGATGCCTTAAAGAAACTGCACACCAATAAAAGTGCTAAATGGAAGACTAAGTTTGTCATTCTACTTGAAGAATCTTATCACAAGGCCATTAAACGTGACCTGCAGACCATTAAAAGACTGCAAAAGGCCAATGATCCTGCCCTGAACAGGCAGATCTTTGAGATCTATGCGAATATGGATGCCAGGCAGGAAGCCATCAAACCTGTATTGCCCCTTAGAGTTGGAAAAAAGATCATCAATTTCCAAATGAAAGATTTCACCGATGATCTGATACTATCAAGAAATGATGCAGTTGATTATGAATATAGATTTGCCAAACGACTCATGGCAAGCCAGAACAAGTATGATTTCAGAGAGGCTTACAAAATTCTTGAATTCATTGAGTCGGTCAAACCGGATCACGACCAGGTTAGGGCAATGATGGATGAGGCGCATTTTAAAGGCACCGATTTTGTATTGGTTGCCATTAAGAATGACACGCATCAGATCCTGCCGCACCGATTGGAAGATGAACTCCTAAATTTTGATACCTATGGTTTGAATAATTTCTGGACGACTTATCATTCTAATGCCGATGCTGCGATCGACTATGACTTTGGCATGGAACTTCAATTACGAAATATTCAAATTTCACCTGAGCGCATGTTAGAACGTCAACATTTAAGAGAACGAGAACTAGTGGATGGCTGGGAATACCAGTATGATGAACAAGGTAATGTCGCAAAGGACAGTCTCGGGAATGACATAAAGATAGATCGAATTATCAATGTGCGAGCACGTGTGTTCGAGATCGAACAGATCAAATCGACCCGCGTTTTAGGCAGAGTGGTTTACACCGATCTGAAGTCGAACCAGCCTTTGGAAAGTTTTCCGCTGGACTCTGAGTTTGTATTTCAAAATATTTTCGGAAGATACCGAGGTGATAAACGCGCTTTGACCGATCATGATCATGATCTTATCAACAGAAGGCGAATTCCATTTCCAACAAATTCGCAAATGGTCTATGATACAGGTGAAGATCTGAAACATCAGCTCAAACGAATACTGAACGCCTATGCGTTTAACGATTAAGAAAAGAAAGAGGCTTAACTGCCTCTTTTTTTTATACCATTTTCTAAAGATCGATCTCAAGGATAGTTTTATAACCTAAACCACTCATCTATAAGTTATTCCACAAACAAAATTATTTTTTTTAGGTTATCTTTGAGTAAACCGATCAAATAATGAGTAAGTTTTTTAAAGAATTAAAACGAAGAAACGTATTAAAAGAAACAATTGCTTACTTGGTTGTTGCCTGGTTAATTCTTCAAATTTTGGCGGTAGTTCTTCCTATCTGGAAAGCGCCTGGCTGGATACTTCAAATTGTTACTATAACCTTGGCCCTCGGATTGCCTCTTTGGATCTTATTCTCTTGGAATTATCAAATCACGACCACTGGCATCAAAAAGACAATTGATACCAAAGTTGATCAATCGCATGGGTCAAAAATTAATAGTGGGCTTAATCTGATAATCATGATCGCTATTGTAGCTGCTATTGCTATAATTTGGATGAAACCAAGTATGGTATCTTCCAAGCCTATTGATAACCCGGCCTTAGTGATACTTCCTTTTGAAAACACCGATAATAACCCCGAAAATGATTGGCTGGCATATTCTCTTGCTAAAAATATTAGAGACCAACTTTCAAGATTTGATGCCCTCAATGTTTTAGATTTTAAGGCCTCAGAAGATTTACTTAAATCGGAAAGTTCATATGAGGATATCGCCGATGAATTAGATGCTTCATATATTCTAAAAGGAAGAATTGAGAATAAAAATGGAAAACTTACAATTGAAACCGAACTTATAGACTCG
>JABDLA010000079.1 GCA_013001965.1 Flavobacteriaceae bacterium
CCGTATTGGGTCAGTTATGCCGAAATTGTGAAACTCGCGCAGGGTGTTCCGATTGAAGTAAAAACGACGATCGCGACCGATTTTAAAATGACTGCCGAACAGCTTGAAGCTGCCATTACACCTAAAACCAAGATGCTATGGTTTAGTTCCCCTTGTAATCCCAGTGGCTCAATATATAGCAAAGAGGAATTAAGAGCCTTGGCCGATGTCCTACAGAAGTATCCTGATATCTATGTCGTATCTGATGAAATTTATGAGCATATCAATTTTGTTGGTGGCCATGTAAGCATGGCAGGCTTTGAAGATATGTTTAATCGGACCATTACGGTAAATGGGGTCTCGAAAGCCTTTGCCATGACGGGTTGGAGGATCGGGTTTATTGGAGCTCCCGATTGGATAGCCAGAGCTTGCAATAAGATGCAGGGTCAGGTGACCAGTGGTGCCAATTGTATTGCCCAAAGAGCCGTTATAACCGCAATGGAAGCAGATCCATCGAAGATCCGGTTTATGGTCGATGAATTTAAAGCGCGTAGGGACCTCATTTTAAGTTTAATGAATGATCTTCCAGGATTCAATACAAATACGCCTGAAGGGGCGTTTTATGTCTTTCCTGATATCTCTTCTTTCTTCGGAAAAACCCTGAAGGGAACACCGATAAATAATGCTACAGATTTTTCAATGTATCTATTGGAAGAAGCTTTGGTAGCCACAGTAACAGGAGAAGCTTTTGGTAATCCAAATTGTATTCGAATCTCTTATGCAGCTTCGCAGGATCAGATCATTGAAGCAATTTCGAGGATAAAAGCTGCTATCAGCTAATATGAATAAAAAAACCACCTCCACAAAAACTATGGAAATGGCTTTTTTTCATTAACTACACTCTCGACTAATTCATAATTGTAAACAATATTCGTTTTGGTTGAAGCTTAAATGCTTCACTTTATTTTTTTTAGATTGAAGCGATTAAAAATGATCACTATTGCTTCGTACTTCTTGAAATTCAATTTTTTATAATTTCCTTAGACTAAGGCAATGATCAGCGCAATTGCAAAAACTGAAAGTTTTAATAGTGTATCCACCTCTGAGGTATATCCGTATTGCCAGCTCTTAACGCGTTGCTTAATTCCATATATCGATTGTGGATCGGAGTCGAAGAAATTTCTTCGAGCTTTTAGCTTATATGAAGAATTTAAAATGCCTTCATATTTGTAATTTACTGGGTTCTTCTTTCGTATATGTATGGGCTCTATTTCTTTTCGTAAAACTAAGGCTTCCATGATGTTATTTTTTTGGTTGGTTACGCCTATATGACGCAGATATTGATTTTTTGTTACAGCTTCAATCGCAACTATAGCGCGGGATAGAGGCAATAAACTTCCCGATTATATTGAAAATACTGATGGTTCGGGAATTTTGAAAATTTTTAAAAAAAATTTAAAATATATGTTTTTATGCTATCTGTTTCGCCAGAAAAATGGCGTCAATAATATCAAAACAGTAAACAGTTCCAAACGGCCTAAAAGCATTAAAAATGCACCCCATATTTTTCCTATGTTGGGAAGATTATAATAATTATCCACAGGCCCGAAATCGCCTAAAGCAGGCCCAACATTCCCTAAACATGAGGCAGCCACACCAATGGCCGATTCAAAATCTAGGCCCAGCATCGAAAAACCAAGAGCACCAACGATAAAGGAGAGCATATATAGAATAAAAAAGGCAAGAATATTAAATACGATGTCACCGGAAATGGATTTTTTGTTATATCGAACAGGTAAAATTGCATTTGGATGAAGTGTACGCTTAAATTCAAGAAAACCATTTTTGATCAAAATTAACTGCCGAATGACCTTAACACCACCGGAAGTACTACCTGATGACCCTCCAAGAAACATCAAACCGAAGAAAAACACCAACAGAAAAGGTGTCCACATCGTATAATCAGCAGTTACAAAACCGGTCGTTGTAATAATGGCCAGAACTTGAAATAACCCATGTCTGAACGCACTTTCGGCTTCCCCCCAGATCATTGGATGTGCTATGGAGGATGCGGAAACATCTGCTTTGAAATAAATGATACACACAGCGATAACAGTAAAAATCCCGATAAATCGCCAGTACCATTTAAATTCTTCGTCCTTAATGATCTTTTGGACCCTGCCCTTGAACGCAAAATAGCTGAGTACAAAATTAGTTCCCGCAAGAAACATAAATACCATGATGATGTACTGTATCATCGGGGTATCATTCCAGTGGGCGATACTGGCATTTTTAGTAGAAAAACCACCTGTTGACAAGGTACACATCGAGTGGTTTAATGCATCAAAGAAACTCATGCCTGCCAGTTTAAGGAAAATAGTCTCAGCTGCGGTATAGCCCACATAAATAAGCCATAAGCGCTTCGCCGTATCAGTAATTCTAGGATGTAATTTATCAGCATTCGGTCCCGGTGCTTCCGCCGCAAATAACTGCATTCCTCCAATTCCCAACAAAGGTAAGATCGCAACTGCAAGAACGATGATCCCCATACCTCCTAACCAATGTGTTAGACTGCGCCAAAATAGAATGCCATACGGCAAGGACTCAATATCCTGCAATATTGTGGCTCCTGTAGTTGTATAACCCGATATGGTTTCGAAAAAGGCATTTACAAAGCTTGGAATGGTAGAGGTAAATACATAAGGTAAAGTGCCTGAAAGGGCCATAACGAGCCAGCCCAAGGTCACCACAATAAAACCTTCACGCTTATTCATCTCCTTCTTGTGATTCCTGGTATATACCATTATAAAAACGCCAATTATAAGCACGAATATACCGGCAGTAAAAATTTCAAGAGACTTCCCGTCACTATAAATCAGGCTTACCAGGGAGGCGACCAGCATGAAGGCGCCATTAAATAATAATAACAACCCAAGAAAATGAAAAATGATCTTAAAATTGAGTTTCATACTAAAAGAAGAAGCCTTCTACTTGTTTAATTGATCGTGGTAAGCAACATACAACAACGCGGTCATCAGCTTCAATGAGAAAATCACCCAGGGCACTGATGCCCTCACCATTTCTAACTACACCACCAATTATGGCCGATCTCGGAAATTCGATCTCTCTAATGTATTTATTGCATATTTTGGACGTAGGTTTTACAATGAATTCCAATAATTCGGCATTCATATTGTTGAGCTTGGTCATGGCCACCACATCTCCCTTTCGAATATATCTAAATATGGTACTTGCCGCCAATAACTTTTTGTTGATCAGGGTGTCAACACCAATAGAATGTGATAATTCAAAATAATCAATGTTTTCCACTAAGGCAATGGTTTTTTTTACACCCTTCGATTTGGCAACAAGGCATGACATAATATTGGTTTCCGAATTGCCAGTAACCGATATGAATGCATCCATATCGCCTATGTTCTCTTCATCTAATAATTCGACATTTCTCCCGTCGCCATTGATCACCAATATTTTAGACAGTTCATCGGCAAGATCGAAGGCCGTTTCCTTGTCCTTTTCAATGAGTTTGACCTTATATTTACTATTTACCAGATCCTTAGCTGTTTTAGAGCCAATCTTACCACCACCAAGAATCATGACATTTTTTAGATCGGTATTAGACCTTCCGGTTAAATTACAAAGTTCTTCATCGCCGCCCTTGGAGGTCATAAACACAACATGATCACCTTCCTTGAATTGAGTATCTCCTCTGGGAATGATCGTATATTGGGTGGCGTATCGCTGAATGGCAATTGGCACAAAGTGAATTTCGGGTATAAGCTGAGCCGCCTCTTTCACCGATTTTCCAACAAATAAGGCGGTTCGTGATAAATTTAACCCAAGCATGGTCAATGCCCCATCTTCAAACTGATATGAGTCATTGAATGCAGCCTGATCCAAGAGCAATTCAATTTCTGAAGCCGCAAGGGATTCGGGAGAGATCAACTCATCTATTCCGAATTTCGCGAATCCGACCTCATCTTTGTGTTCAATGAATTCTGTATTTGATATTCGAGCGATGGTTTTTTTCGCACCCAACTGTTTTGCTAAGGCGCATATAGTAATATTTGTGGTTTCCGATGCCGTAACGGCTATGACCAGATCGGAAGATTTAACCTTTGCCTCTTTAAGATTCGCTATTGAGGTTGCATCGCCTTTTATGACTTTAATGTCTAAATGATTATCAGCATATGCTAAGTTTTCGCGTTTGGTATCTATTAAGGTAATTTCCTGGGATTCATACGACAATAACTTAGCCAAATGAAACCCAACTTCGCCGGCACCGGCAATAATAATCTTCATGAGTTAGATGTTGATAAAGATGAGCAAATATACTTTATTTTTAGGGATTTGAATATGAATTCCATTTCTTTGCACTTTAAAAATGGAAGCTGTTTTATGGCTAAAAATGTAAAACCTTATAAGAATAGTGACTTGAGCAAAAAGGAACAAGTCACTAAAATGTTTGACACCATTTCTAACGAATATGATGGCTTGAACCGAGTTATTTCTTTGGGAATTGATGTAAAATGGAGAAAAAAGGTTGTGAAACTGGTAAAGGCTTCTCATCCCAAAACAATTTTAGATATAGCTACAGGGACTGGTGACCTGGCGATACAGCTTACTGATACTCATGCCAAAAAGATCGTGGGCCTGGACCTCAGTGAAGGGATGTTGGCCGTAGGCCGGAATAAAATTGAAAAACGAAAACTTGGTGCTATTATCGAGATGGTTGTTGGTGATTCGGAAGATCTTCCCTTTGATGATAATAGTTTCGATGCGATAACCGTTGCCTTTGGGATTCGAAATTTTGAAAACCTCGATAAAGGATTGGAAGAGATTTATCGCGTTTTAAAGCCAAATGGCGTATTTGTCATTCTCGAGACATCTGTTCCCACAAAAACACCATTTAAACAAGGATATAAAGTCTATACTAAGTATATTTTACCCGTGATAGGACGGCTATTTTCTAAGGATAAAATTGCATATTCGTATTTGAGTGAATCTGCATCGGTATTTCCTTACGGAAAAGAACTCAACAATATTTTGGGTAAAATTGGGTTTATTAATGCAATAGCATTACCTCAAACACTGGGTGTAGCTACAATTTATATGGCCTCAAAGTAAAATTATGAAAAAAATAGTTCTGATTTTATCGTTTTTGATGATAGCTCAATCTGCCTCAGCACAGCTATTTGACAAGGAAAAAATAAAGAATAATCAAAATTTCGATAAGGCATTTCTGTCCTGGGGTTACTTTTTAGGACTGAACAGCTATGATTTCAATTTTGATTATGTTCAGAATCGAAAAGACATTCAAGTTGAAAGGTCGGTGGGATTTAGTGTTGGACTGATCGGAAATCTGAGAATTAGCGATCATCTTGACCTGAGACTGGAGCCCGGTCTATTTATCACCAAGCGTTTTCTTCATTATCATCAAAATTATTTTAATGGAATGTCCTTTACAGATGCAGACTTGTTGCGTGAAGTGCGTTCAACGTATATTCACTTTCCGTTGTTGCTTAAGATGTCAACAAAACGCGTGAACAATATAAAACCATTTATAGTTGTTGGCCTGTCATCTTCCTTTAACCTGTCGAGTAACCAGGATAATCCCGATGATAATAGCGTTGGCGAATTCAGGGCTAAAAAAAATGTGCTTAATTATGAATTAGGCTTCGGCATCGATTTATATTTGTTCTGGTTCAAATTTACGCCATCTATACGCGGTGTTTTTGCATTGAACGATGAATTAATACGAGATGCGGACCCAAATAGTCCATGGACAAGTAATGTTGAAAGCATGAAGACAAGAGGGCTTTTTATCAATTTTACTTTTCAATAAGGCGACGCTTAAATTCACTTAACAAAATTGCCGCTGCGTTGGCGACATTAAGGCTTTCTGTTTCTTGAAGTTGTCCGAATCGCGGAATACTGATTTTTTGGTTGATTAACTGTGCGATTTCATCCGAAATTCCGTTTGCTTCGTTACCCAATACCAAGATCCCCGAGCTTGGTAAATTCATTTCATATATGCTTTCGGAATTCATAAATGCCCCAAATTTAGTTGCATCCATTGCTGATAAGAAGGCCTTAAGATCAGTATAGCTTAGATTGACCCTTGACAAAGACCCCATGGATGCTTGCACTACTTTCGGATTAAAACAATCGACCGTATTTATGCTGCAAATGAGGTCCCGAACACCAAACCAGTCGCAAAGCCTGATAATGGTTCCTAAGTTTCCGGGGTCGCTGACATCATCTAAGGCGACAATAAGCTGAGAAGGATCTATGGGCTCCGGTTTTTTCATTTCAAATACGGCCAGGGCTGTATTTGGCGATTTTAAAAAACTTATTTTCCGAAGCTCATCTGATGAAATATAAGTAACCAAATCATCTGAAACATCAAATTCATTCGTAATTGTATAGAGTCGATGTAATTGATAGCTTGAATTAAGAAGTTCAGAAACCGTTTTAATACCTTCAGCAACAAAGAGCTGATGCTGGCTTCGATACTTTTTTTGCTTTAAACTTGTTATAAGCTTTATTTGGCTTTTACTTAACATTCAAAAAATGTATTTTTGAGCTTAGGTTTAGGCTCTAAGCGGTAAATCTAATTTATTTAACTGTAGTTGAAACAAACTCTCACAAAAATATCACTATTTCTATTAATAATTTGTTGCAACACTTCCTGTAACGTTATTAAAAGAGTTGGAGAGAATGAACATCTGCTCACTAATGTTTCGGTAACTGTAAACGATAAAAAGACTTCCAGCGAAAGAATAAGTAACCTCATATCACAGCAACCCAATGCAAAAACCTTAGGTATTCCTTTACGCTTGCATATTTACAATCTGGCACGACCGGACATCGATTCGATTTTAAAAGACAAAATATTAGATAATCCGAAAAAGTTAAATCGAAAAACCAGAAAACTATCCAGGAAACAACTTAATAAAGACTTGGAGTCGAGGAAAAACTTTAATCAATGGTTAAAAGAAACCGGTGAGGCACCCACAATTGTTGATACGATAAAAACAAACAAGTCGAAGCAAAAACTTGAAGATTATTACTTCAGAACTGGCTGGTTCGATCGGGAAGTTGACTATACCATTACCCGAAATGACAATCAGCGTGCTTCAATCGAATATGAAATCAAAACAGGCCAACCCTATATCCTTGATACCATAACAACTCAGATCTCTTCGCCTGTAATTGATTCTTTATATCAATCGTCCAAATCAAAAACACTGATTAAGAAAGGAAATCAATTTAAATCTACCGAATTCACCAGCGAACGCGAACGCTTAAATACCAAATTCAGAAATTCGGGAGTTTATCATTTCTCCCAGGATTATATACGATTCGAGATCGATACGGTTAAAAAAACCAAAAAAGTCAATGTTGATGTTCAGATCCAGAACCGGGAGATCAGAAATGAAGATTCAATTGCAAGGGTACCTTTTAAAATCTACAAAATAAAAGAGGTTAATATTATAACCGATGACGCTTTTGAAAATAGAGGTCAGCCTTTTCAGGATTCCATATCGTTTAAAAATTTCAACCTCTATAGTTATAATAAAATGCGTTACAGGCCAACGGCTTTAACCGATGCTGTATTTATCAACAAGGGTAGTATTTTTAGAGATATGGATAGAACACGAACCTATCGCTACCTCAATGAATTACAGACCTTCAATTATCCCGATATTGATTATATAGAAAATGAACAGGACAGCACCCTGATCGCCAATATTAAACTATCCCCTAGAAAGAAATTTGGGCTGGGTTTTGAGGTCAATGTTTCTCAAAGTAATATACAAACCGTTGGTTTTTCATTTAGCACCTCCCTCTTGGCAAGAAACGTATTCAGAGGTGCCGAAACCCTGGAAGCATCTGCCCTTGGCTCAATTGGTGCATCTAAAGATGGATCGGAAAATGACAGGCAATTTTTTGATATCAATGAAATTGGCGCGAATTTGAAACTGACGATTCCACGGGTATTCTTCCCCTTCAATACAGAGAAAATCATTCCGAAATACATGTCGCCCAGTACCAGGATCAGTACCGGATTTACAAGTCAGACAAACATAGGATTGGATAAACAAACCTTTAACGGCATTTATAATTTCAATTGGTATCCGTCGAACAATGTTACGAACGGACTTGACCTTTTTAATCAGCAATATGTCAAAAACCTGAATCCGGGAAATTATTTTAGTGTTTATCAAAACTCCTTCAATCGATTGGAGAACATTGCTTTAGATGTCTATAATACCCCACCCGAATTTATTGAAACATCTAACGGGGAATCGAGCTTAATTCAGTCCAGTGCAGATGATTTCGTTGATCTGGTATTAATGGATACTGCTTTTCAAACCACTAATCCGGATGACTACCAGACTGTCAATAATATCAAGGAAAGAAAAGACCGCCTAACCGAGGACAACCTGATATTTGCTTCCAATTTCAGTTATATTAAGGATAAGCGGGAGAACGTTTTTGATGAAGATTTCTCGATCTTCCGTTTCAAAGTTGAATTTGCCGGGAATTTACTGGCCAATATTTCCCGCCTTGTAGGCCTCGAGAAAAATGATGCTGGAAAATACGAAATATTCAATGTCGCTTATTCCCAATATGCGAAAACCGAATTCGATTATATAAAGCACTGGGACCTTGGTCGAAAAAATATTCTGGCCATGCGAAGTTTCTTCGGCATTGCCATCCCTTATGGAAATTCGACCAGTATACCATTTTCAAAAAGTTTCTTTGCAGGAGGAGCGAATGATAATCGCGCATGGACCGCATATAATTTAGGCCCGGGCAGTTCAGACAGTAATGATGAATTTAATGAAGCCAATATGAAATTGGCCCTTAGTTTGGAGTATCGCTACAATTTATTCGGACGCTTTAATGGTGCCTTGTTTGTTGATTCCGGTAACATTTGGAATGTCTTTGACGATGTCGATGATGACAATGCCACTTTCAATAATTTTAGTTCGTTAAGTGACATTGCCGTAGGTGCAGGATTTGGATTACGCTATGATTTTGGATTTTTTGTAGTTCGCTTTGATATTGGATTTAAAGCTTATGACCCGTCCTTTAGAAATAACAACCGATGGTTCAATGAATTCAATTTTCACCACGCCGTTTATAACATCGGGATCAATTATCCATTTTAAAAATTGGCCCGGGCGTACTAAAACGATTTCGCAGTTTTTCTTCTTTTCAATTTTAAAATTGACTATTTTTGGGTTCTAAACCAACGAATTAAAAATCGCTTAAAATGAATCATAATATAAAAGCTGGAGTTGCCACAGGAAGAGAAGTTCAAGAGATATTTAAACTTGCAAAATCAAAAGGATTCGCCTTGCCCGCAGTAAATGTCGTGGGCTCGAACAGCATTAACGGAGTCCTTGAAACAGCCAGGGATCTCAATGCACCAGTCATCATTCAATTTTCTAATGGCGGTGCTTGCTTCAATGCCGGAAAGGGATTGAGCAATGAGAACCAAAAAGCTGCTATCGCAGGTGGGGTAGCAGGTGCGAAGCATATCCATTTATTATCGAAAGAATATGGTGTTCCAGTGATTTTACATACCGATCATTGTGCTAAAAAATTGTTGCCATGGATCGATGGGCTTCTGGATGCAGGTGAACAGCATTATGCCGAAACGGGTAAGCCCTTATACAGCTCTCATATGATTGATTTAAGTGAAGAACCCATAGAGGAGAATATTGAAATATGTAAAACCTATCTGCAACGAATGAAAAAAATGGGCATGACGCTTGAGATTGAATTGGGGATCACCGGAGGCGAAGAAGATGGCGTTGATAATACTGATGTCGATGCGTCTAAGCTTTATACCCAGCCCGAAGAAGTGGCTTATGCTTATGAAGAATTGAGTAAAGTAAGCGACCAATTTACGGTGGCTGCAGCATTTGGAAATGTTCACGGCGTTTATAAACCTGGGAATGTGAAATTAACACCAAAGATTTTAAGAAATTCACAGGATTATGTTTCAGAAAAATTCAATGTTGGGCACAATCATATAGATTTTGTTTTTCACGGCGGGTCAGGCTCAACTGTTGAAGAAATTCGAGAAGCCATAGGATATGGTGTTATTAAAATGAATATTGACACCGACATGCAATATGCATTCATGAGTGGCGTAAGAGATTACTTCAATACCAATGCTGACTATTTGAAATCGCAAATTGGAAATCCCGACGGTGAAGATGTTCCAAATAAAAAGTACTACGATCCAAGAAAATGGTTGCGTGAAGCCGAAAATACCTTTGTTGACCGATTGAAGAAGGCATTTGAAGATCTTAATAATGTAAATACATTATAAATTTGTGTAGTTTTGCATTCTAACTAACGAATAACTTAAGAAAACTTCATGGCTTGGTTTAAACGTAAAGATAAAGGCATCCAAACGCCTACCGAAGCAAAACGCGATACGCCTAAAGGCCTCTGGTATAAATCGCCAACCGGAAAGGTTGTTGATACGGAAGAATTAGAAAAAAACTACTACGTAAGTCCCGAGGATGGATATCATGTCAGGATTGGTAGTGAAGAGTACTTTAGTATTCTCTTTGACGACAATACCTATAAAGAACTCGATACAAAACTCGAGTCTAAGGATCCATTAAAGTTTGTTGATAATAAGAAATATAGTGATCGCTTAAAGGCTGCTAAGGAAAAAACACGCTTGAATGATGCGGTTCGCACTGCTGTTGGCAAATCAAAGGGCAAAGATCTCGTTATTGCCTGTATGGATTTCTCCTTTATTGGCGGATCTATGGGTAGTGTTGTAGGCGAAAAAATTTCACGAGCTGCCACCTATGCATTAAAGAAAAAAATTCCTTTTATGATCATCTCCAAATCAGGAGGTGCGCGAATGATGGAAGCTGCATTATCATTGATGCAACTTGCGAAAACGTCGGTAAAGCTGGCTCAATTGGCCGAGGCCAAAATTCCGTACATTTCCTTATGTACTGACCCAACTACCGGTGGAACTACAGCCAGTTTTGCAATGCTTGGTGATATTAACATCAGTGAACCCGGAGCCCTAATTGGATTTGCCGGTCCGCGTGTTGTAAGAGATACAAC
>JABDLA010000094.1 GCA_013001965.1 Flavobacteriaceae bacterium
GCACAACAGTATACCACCACTTCGGCAAATACCCTGGCAAGTTTTTTAAGTGATGTATTGGACAATATGGAAATGCAAATGAACCCCTCTCCCGGACAAGGTGAAGGCGACATGCAACTCCCGGATATTATCATGAGCCAGGAACAATTGAATGAGATGATGAAGGAAGGTATGGAAAAGCAAGGAAAACAGAAAGGTGAAAAGGAAGGAGAGGAGCAGGAAGGCGATAAAAAAGAAGGTGACAAAGGCAAAGAAAAACAGGGAAATAAAGAAGGGGATCAGCAAGGTGATGGAGAAATGAACAGCGAAGAACTTAACGGGGAGCTGTATGAAATTTTCAAGCGCCAACAAGAACTGAGACAAGCGCTTGAAGACAAACTTGGTAAGGATGGTGGTGAAGGCGAGGGCAAGGATTTGCTGAAGAAAATGGAAGAAGTTGAGCTAGACCTTTTGAATAAAGGCTTTACAAATAAAACCCTGGAGAAAATGATGCAGTTGCAGCACCAGCTTCTGAAGCTGGAAAATGCAGCCTTTCAACAGGGCGAAGATCAGAAGAGAAAGTCGAAAACCAACGAAACAATCTTCAATAATACAACGAATAACCAGACGCCGGATACCAAACAATATTTCAATACTACAGAAATTTTAAACAGGCAAGCCCTGCCTTTGCAGCAAGTATATAAGAAGAAAGTACAAGAATACTTTAAAAAGAAGAATGATCAGTTTTAATTTTGAAACCGATTTTCAGCTGGAAAACGAAGCACAAATTTCGAATTGGATATCAGAGACGATTGCTTCCGAAGGATGTAAAGAAGGCGAGCTGAATTATGTGTTTTGTGATGATTCGTATTTACATAAGTTAAATGTGGAGTTTCTTAATCACGACACCTTAACCGACATTATAAGTTTTGATTATTCTGTAGGAAAAGAACTACATGGTGATATTTATATATCAGTGGATCGGGTTCAGGAGAACGCTATAGAATTTAAGGTTGAATTTGAAGAGGAGTTGCAAAGGGTAATCATTCATGGCCTTCTTCATCTTTGCGGCTATAAGGACAAAGCTGAAAAAGACGCTAAAGAAATGAGACTTAAGGAAGATCTATATTTAAAGACCCTTGTTTTAAATTCATAGATTCGACGTATATTTGCACTCGCAAAATAATGTGGAATCTTAAAATGTTCCACGTGGAACAATCATGAGCTTATTTTCAGACATATATGACGTAGTTGTAGTTGGTGGCGGACATGCTGGCAGTGAGGCAGCAGCCGCAGCTGCCAATATGGGAAGCAAGACCCTACTGGTGACAATGAACCTTCAAAACATTGCCCAGATGTCTTGTAATCCGGCTATGGGCGGAATTGCGAAAGGTCAAATTGTTAGAGAAATAGATGCTCTTGGAGGTTATAGCGGCATTGTAAGTGACACTTCGGCCATACAGTTCAAAATGTTGAATAAATCAAAGGGCCCGGCTATGTGGAGCCCAAGAGTTCAGAGTGATCGAATGCGATTTGCTGAGGACTGGCGAATGCTTTTGGAGCAAACACCTCATCTTGATTTTTATCAGGAGATGGTCAGTGGTTTGCTTTTAGACGGCGACAAGATTATTGGAGTGAAAACGTCATTAGGGATTGAGATCAAAGCTAGAACGGTTGTTTTAACTAATGGAACCTTTTTAAACGGATTGATCCATATTGGTGAGAAGAACTTTGGAGGTGGACGCGCAGGTGAACGTGCGGCAACCGGAATAACAGAACAGTTAGTAGGAATAGGGTTTGATTCGGGACGGATGAAGACCGGTACCCCACCAAGGGTAGATGGTCGATCATTGGATTTTTCGAAAATGATCGAACAACCCGGAGATGAAAAACCTGAAAAATTTTCGTATTCAAATATAACGAAGCCACTGACGAACCAACGTTCATGTCACATGACCTACACCAATCTTGAAGTCCACGACTTGCTACGTGAAGGCTTTGAAAGATCACCCATGTTCAACGGCAGGATCAAAAGTATTGGACCACGCTATTGTCCGTCAATAGAAGATAAAATAAATCGGTTTGCCGATAAAGAACGCCATCAAATTTTTGTTGAACCTGAAGGCTGGAATACTGTAGAAGTTTATGTCAATGGTTTTTCGACCTCACTACCTGAGGACATTCAGTTTAATGCTTTGCGATCGGTGAATGGATTTGAGAAGGTCAAGTTCTTTCGTCCGGGTTACGCCATTGAGTATGACTATTTTCCACCCACACAATTGAAGCATACACTGGAGACTAAACTGGTTGAAGGCTTATATTTTGCCGGCCAGATCAATGGAACAACAGGCTATGAAGAAGCAGCTTCGCAAGGATTAATGGCTGGAATTAATGCAAGCCTTCGCGTTCAGGAAAAAGAAGCTTTTACCCTAAAGAGAAACGAAGCTTATATTGGAGTGCTTATTGACGATCTTATCACAAAGGGTACGGAAGAACCCTATAGGATGTTCACATCGCGAGCCGAATATCGTACACTATTACGCCAGGATAACGCTGATTTAAGGCTAACACCTAAAGGCTTCGAACTAGGTTTAGCCAAGAAAGAACGCATGGAGCGGATGGAAGAAAAACTAAAAAAATCTGATGATTTCGTTCGTTTTTTCAGGGAAACAAGTGTGTTGCCCGAAGAAGCTAATCCGGTTTTAGAAACTAAGGGCTCATCTTTAATGAAGCAATCCGATAAGATGTTTAAGGTGTTTTCCAGGCCAAACATTACAATTGATGATGTACGTCAATTTAAATTGGTTGAAGACTATATAAGAAAAAACGCATTGGATAATGAGGTCATTGAACAAGCGGAGATCCAGGTGAAGTACTCCGGTTATATTGCAAAAGAAAAAAACAATGCCGATAAATTAAACCGACTGGAAGACCTTAAGATCCCTATTGATTTTGACTACTCAAAGATCAAATCAATGAGTTATGAGGCACGTGAAAAGTTGAAAAGCATCCAACCTACAACAGTTTCTCAGGCCTCACGAATAAGCGGCGTTTCACCAAACGATATTTCTGTGCTTCTCGTATATATGGGCAGATAAGTTCTAGTTGTTCCACGTGGAACATTTTCAATCTATGGATGATAAAAAAGTGTATTTAGAGGTGAAAGATCACTCCGTTTCAGGAGAGGAATTTTCATTGTTGTACAACCCCGAATTGGAGATGTTAAGCACATACCCAATGCCTTCAGAAACTGATTTAGCCACGTATTACGAAAGCAAAGATTACATTTCACATACGGGTTCCAGGCGTAATTTCTTTGAAAGACTATACCATGGCGTAAGAAAGATCGCCTTAAAACGAAAATTGAATCTGATCACATCTTTTAATTCGGAATCAAAAACACTTTTAGATATTGGTTGCGGAACCGGTGAGTTTTTAGAATTGGCAATTTCACATAAGTGGAAAGCAGAAGGTATTGAACCCAATGAAAAAGCCAGAGCAATGGCTAATGAAAAAACGTCTAATGCTGTTTATGATATTGAGGCATTAAACGCATTAAAGCCTCATAGTTTTGATGTGATAACCCTATGGCACGTTTTGGAGCATCTGCCTCAATTGGAAGATCACATTTCAATCTTCAAGAGATTAGTAAAACCAAATGGGAGACTTGTTGTTGCAGTTCCGAATTTTAAAAGTTTTGATGCCTCTTATTACAAATCATTTTGGGCTGCCTATGATGTCCCAAGACACTTATGGCATTTTTCTCAAACCGCCATTGCTAAATTATTTGCAAATGAAGAGATGAAAATTGAATCGATCAAACCGATGAAATTTGACGCCTATTATGTAAGTCTACTTTCAGAAAAATATAAATCGGGATGGATGAATATTTTCTCCGCTTTTTTCGTGGCGACACGATCAAATTTAAAGGCATCAAGAACCGGTGAATTCTCATCATTGATCTACGTCCTTAAAAACAGTTAAAACGCATTTAGAATTGATGTGCGGGATGAATTATATGCCAAAGGCGGAATATATCTCAGATATGGCAATCACCTCTTAAATCGCATTATTTTAGTTTGTAATTAATAAATTTGATCAATAACACCTTTCTATTTCCATAGATTTCATTTATAGTGAAAATCCTCGGTTGAATTAACTGGAAATCTGAGATACTTTTTTATTTTTGCGCATAATACTAAAAAAATTAAAATGAAGAATTTGGGAATAACGTTTATCACCCTATTGTTATTTATGTCCTGCCAGGAACAGCAAAAAATTGGATTTGTTGATAATGGAAAAGTTATAAATGAGTTTCAGGAAAAAATTGATATCGAAGAGAAGTTTAAAAGCAAAGACGAAATATTCACCAAGCGCACAGACAGTATTGGCCAGGCCTTTCAATTGGAGGCCCAACAATTTCAATTGGAGTCTAAAAACATGTCGGCTAAAAGAGCACAGGAGAAGTATGACGAATTAGGGAAAAAGCAACAGTTGTTGCAACAGCAATTGCAATTTGAACAACAGCAACTTCAGCAAGCTTTTAATGCCGAAATAGATTCGGCAATTGTTAAAGTCAAGAATTTTGTAAAGGAATACGGAAAAGCAAATGGGTACACCTATATCCTCGGGACCACGGACGCTTCTAGCAGCGTGATGTACGGTACAGAAAGCAACGATTTAACGCAAATCATTATAGATTCGCTTAATGCAAAATACAAAAAGGATTAAATTATTCTGATTCTAAAATAAATAGTGAGCCGGAATTAATTCCGGCTTTTTCATGCGTAAAATCTTAGTGCTCTGGAAATAATGGATACTCTGAAATTTCCGCTTCCAACCAGCTCACCGTCCGCTTGAATAAAGGGCGCCGGTTGGGCATTGACCTCAATTGTAACTGCGTCGGTTTTGGCCGTTAAGATTTTGTCCGAATTGGTAACCCTTCCATCGAAAAGCCTGAACAAATTTTGAAGAAGATCTGCTTTTGAAAAATTATCGGCAATGCTCAGATCGAATAATCCATCTGAAGGATCAGCGCGGTCTGTTAATTGCATTCCGCCGCCCGAATAGCGACACAGACCAACAAGTATCATTAAAGCATTACATGAGATCTTTTCTGAATTGAAGGAAACTGTAGCCTGAAAATTTTTAAATTGAAACATACCCATCAGTGCACCGATCATATAAGCGAGTGCACCAAAATGCTTGTATTTCTGAACCTTGCTCACCACATGGGCATCGAAACCAATGCCGGCTAAATTATTGAAATAGACTGACTGCAAATCTTTATTTTGAAATTCAATTTTTCCAATATCCTGGAACTGGACATTATTATTTTTAATCAATTGAATTGCCTTTTCCATATCCTTTGGGATATGATAGGATCGCACCCAGTCATTCCCGGTACCTATTGGAATGACACCAAGATGAATCGCGGTAGATGGTATGGTATTCTGAGACATGATTCCATTAATTATATTGTGAATCGTACCATCGCCACCAACACAAATAATTTTAGTAAAGCCTTGAATAACAGCATCTTGTGCTAATTGTTTGCCATGTCCGGAATAGGTTGTAAAACAGTGGGTGAAATCGAATCCATACCGTTTTAAAAGCGCATTTATCTCAGTCCATTTTCGCCTAGCGGAGCCGTTGCCAGATGTTGGATTAATGATAACGAACCAGGGTGTGATAGATGCCATTTCTAGGCAGATTTTTTGTGAAGAAGCCGTGTTAACTTTATGGAAAGATCGGTTAAAATGATCTTCGAATTTCCATTGCGTTCAATATGATAAATGGCATCCTGTAATTCTTGGCTGATATCCATGATATTATTTTCATGGATGAAAGGCGCAAATTTTTTAAGCTCAAATCCCTTTGTTTTCGTCTCCATAAACACCAATGGATCAGCACCATAATTTAAAAGCATGGCCTGCCGGAAAAAACCGAGACAAAAGTTTAAAAATTGCTTTTGAGTTTCTCGCCCTGTCTTCGCGATTTCTTCACTCCAGGAAATAAGGTCGTGAATTGCTGTTTTATTGCCCCTTGCTTTAAATGCCGATCGAATCCAAAATACAAACCATTCTTCAAATTTAAGATCCTCACTATCTTCGTAAACAAGATCGGTAGCCTTATTAAAATTTCCGTTCGACTGGTGTGCAAGTTTTAAGGCGACCGCTTCCTCCAAATCAAATCTCTTAAGCAGTGCTTCCTTAACTATTTTCTCAGCCAGAGGAGGAAAATGCAATATTTGGCAACGCGACCTGATGGTTGAAATAACGGCTTCTTCATCTTCAGCGATGAGAATGAACACCGTTTTATCAGGAGGTTCTTCAATCAGTTTTAATAATTTATTGGCACAGGCGATATTCATTTTTTCTGCCATCCAGATGATCATTACTTTATATCCGCCTTCATACGCTTTTAAGGATAAGGACTTCACAATATCATGAGCCTCATCAACTCCAATTTGACCCTGTTTGTTGTCAATTCCTAATCGCGTGTACCAATCGAACAAGTTCCCATAAGGTTGTTCTTTGATCAATTGCCGCCATTCTTCAAGATAATGTTTTGATACTGGGTGACTCTTAATTTTGGCGGTTGTCGCCACCGGGAAAACAAAATGAAGATCAGGATGCGATAAATGCTCAAACTTCAAATTACAGGCCTCATTGCCGCCGCTATTCTCACCGTTTTGATTTCCACATAATAAATATTGGGCATATGCTATGGCCATTGGTAAGGTTCCTGATCCTTCCGGACCAACAAAAAGTTGAGCGTGCGCAATTCGGCCATTATTGACACTGTTTGTCAAATGATTTTTAAGATATTCTTGGCCTAATATTTGAGAGAATTGCATAAAACAAATATAAGAGAATTCACATCGTTACAATTAAAGGAATAAATTATCTTTGCAACAATACAGATTTATGGCTCCGTCAAAAATGAATAAAAAGCTCTGCTGCTTAATTTTTTTTCTTACCACCACCATTTTCTTTGCGCAGGAACAAGTGGAGTTCACAAAAAATGTTCAATTTTATATTCGTGGTGACGCGACAGTTATCGGCAATAATATCGTAAGTAAATATCAGAGCAAGCCGTTTAGTGATTTTGGCCTGATCAATGATCAGGTAAAAATGAAATATGTAGATGTAGACAATAATCCTTCTACATTTAGTTCGAGTTCAGCAAGCTTAAATATTCCGGATCGAAACGCAAAGATTGTTAGCGCAACCCTGTATTGGAGCGGTGTATATCCTTACGATACTGGCGTTAAAAGACAAAGGCCTACCGAAATCTATTATGAAGGAAACAACAGCCGGAATAATGCAATAAACAGGATCAAATTCAAAGGGCCGACCGGGAATTATAAAGATGTGACCGGACAGGTTATTTTTGATGGCCATGGAAAGGACGAATATAAGGATAGCGCACCATATGTATGTTATGCTGACGTCACCCGGGAGCTTAATAACAGCCGTGCATTAAAAGGAGAATTCACAGTTGCAAATATCAGGGCCACACAAGGATTTGTATCGGGAGGGAGTGCAGCAGGATGGTTCCTGTTCGTTGTTTACGAAGCGCCTAGAAAACCCTTAAAATACATTACATCTTACCACGGCTTTTCAAGCCTTAACGACAATTTCATAACTATTGAATTTAGTGATTTCAAAACTCGGGAAGCGGGTGAGATCAGGGCGTCTATATTTGCCGCAGCACTTGAAGGCGACAGTAAATTGTCAAGAGATGAAAGTTCTATTTATAATTCCAAAGAAGAAACTTTTACGCTTCTTAAAAACGCATTACGAGCACCAAAGAATTTCTTTAACAGTAAAATTACCATTAATAACAAATACTTCTCGAACAGAAACCCAAATAGCGCCAATACATTAGGATTTGATCTGCTACAAATGCAGGTTCCTTCCAATTTGATTTCAAACAGTCAAACCGAAACAACCATTAGACTAGGTACACGAGCCGATCGTTTTTATTTGTTTTTTACAGCGTTTACTACTGAATTAAATCCCAATTATCTTAAAAGAAATGAAGTGGTCGAAATTAAGAGCGAAGATGCCTCAACTTTGATAGAAGACATCCCGGCGATCAAGATCGATAAACCGCCTACACCGAAAAAAGATGTGATTAAAACCACACCCAAGGCGGCCCCAAAAAAACCCAGTTCAAAACCTGTTAATAAACCAGCAAAAAAACCAATTGTCTTGTCAGTAAAGGCAATGGAGAAGGAGTTGAATAAGGTTGACCTTAACGTTCCGGATGTAAAAAAAGGGTATTATTTAATTACAAATGTGTTTTCAGAAGCTGAAAATTCGAAACGCTGGGAAGATTTTTTAAAATCTAAAGGCTATAAACCCAAAACTTTCGTTAACCCAAAAAATAATTGGATCTATGTTTATGTCTACAATAACGAAGACCTTAAAAAAGTATACTCAACCTATAAACGATTAGTCAGACTTAATTTCTTCAATGAAATTTGGGTATACAAAATCAATCTAAATTAATGGCTTAGCCACACTTTATGAAATCAATTAGCAGCATCAATTTTAAAAACAAAAAGGCGCTCATAAGAGTTGACTTTAATGTTCCTTTAAACGAAAACCAGGAAGTTACGGACAGCACTAGAATAGTAGCAGCTAAGCCTACAATAATCCATATTTTGGAACAAGGTGGAAGCTGTATCCTTATGTCACATTTAGGAAGACCAAAAGGTGTTCAACAAGAATTTTCATTAAAACATATTGTGAACACCGTTGAGGATATACTTGGAATAGAAGCTAAGTTTGCCTCAAATTGTATAGGAGATGAAGCCGAAACCGCGGCATCCACGCTCGAACCCGGTGAGCTTTTGATACTGGAAAACCTTAGATTTCATGAGGAGGAAAAAGAAGGTAATATTGATTTTGCAAGAAAGCTTTCTAATCTGGGCGATATCTATGTTAATGACGCTTTTGGAACTGCGCATCGAGCACATGCCTCTACCACGACCATTGCCCGGTTCTTTGAACCCGATCAAAAATGCTTTGGGATTTTATTGAGTAAAGAGATCGAAGCTATTAAAAAGATCATGGAAACCGGCGAAAAACCTGTGACAGCAATTTTAGGAGGAGCAAAGGTATCTTCGAAAATAAGTATCATCGATAATATTCTGGGAAAAATCGATCATTTGATCATTGGTGGCGGAATGACATTTACTTTTATAAAAGCTTTAGGGGGCCAAATTGGGGATTCTCTGGTTGAAGATGATAAACTCGATATGGCTCTGAGCATTATTGAGAAGGCAAAATCGAGCCAGGTCAGCATTCATTTACCGACAGATGTTGTAATTGCTGATAAATTTAGCAATGAAGCAAATATTGAAATTGCCCCGATAGATAAGATCCCATCAGGCTGGATGGGACTGGACGTGGGGCCAAAAACTAATGAAAAATTTGCTGAGGTCATAGCAAGGTCAAGAACAATATTATGGAATGGGCCTGTTGGTGTTTTCGAAATGGAGCGTTTCTCAAAAGGAACAATAGCCTTAGGCCAAGCTATTGCAGATGCTACTTCAAACGGAAGCTTTTCCCTTGTGGGAGGTGGAGACTCTGTGGCAGCTGTAAAGCAATTTGGGTTTGAGAATAAGGTAAGTTATGTGTCTACTGGCGGAGGCGCAATGCTCGAAAGCCTTGAAGGAAAGACCCTGCCTGGCATAGCGGCGATCTTAGAGTAGTATTAGCTGTTAAAAATTTTCTATTTAAGCTAAAAAATACGATTTTAGCCGAAGCAGCGTTCAAAAGAAGAGATGAAAACAAGCTTAATTTTTATATTTTGTATAGCGGTAGGATGTGTAAATTTTGGGTTTTCACAAACACAAGACTCGATTTATGTAAGCCCAAAAACAATTACAGACACACTTATTGATGGGAGATCTCAAACCGTTAAAAAGGTTGAGCCCATTAAAGATACGTCCTCTACCCTTAAGCTTGAGGACCATAAGTTAGCTTCAGAATTAGATCAAAAATGGCTGGATGAATTATACAGCACTTCGCTTTATGATACCATTTATAATTCGGTGTCTAAGCTTGATTATAATGAAGTTTATTATCCCGAACTCCCTACTGATACGCTGAAGAAACGCCTTGCAGAACTCAATTCAAGGACACCATTCAACATAGAATATAACGCTTCGCTGGAAAGCGTGATCAAAGGCTATCTGAAGCATAGGCGGCAATCTCTTGAAAAATTAATGGCTTTAAGCGATTACTATTTTCCCATGTTTGAAAAGGAGCTTGACAATTATAATCTTCCTTTGGAAATAAAATATTTAGCGATCGTTGAATCGGCGCTGAAACCCAGGGCAAAATCGCGTGTGGGTGCAACAGGATTGTGGCAATTTATGTTCGCTACGGGAAAGCAGTTTGGGCTAGATGTGAGCAGTTATGTAGATGAAAGAAGTGACCCGATCAAATCAACAGAAGCTGCCTGTAAATATTTAGCAAGTTTGTACAAGATTTTTGGCGATTGGGATTTGGCATTGGCTGCATATAATTCGGGCCCTGGGAATGTCACCAAGGCAATTAGACGTTCGGGAGGCTATAAGAATTATTGGAACATCAGGGGAAATTTACCACGTGAAACAGCGGGATATTTACCAGCATTTCTGGCAACAGCCTATATTTTTGAGTATGCTGAAGAACATGGTTTTCAGCCAAAAAAACCGGAGATTACATATATTCAAACCGATACGATCAGGGTCAAAAAAATGATTTCCTTAGATCAGGTATCAGAGCTTACTGGAATAAAAATTGAAGAATTGCAATTTCTTAACCCCTCCTACAAACTCGACATTATCCCTGTGGTTAAAAATGAGAATTACACGTTGAGGCTACCTATCGAGCACGTCGGGACCTTTGTAAATAATGAAGAAAAAATTTATGCTATTGCTGAAGCAGAGTTTAAGAAAAGAGAAAAACCCCTGCCTCAATTTTTCAATTCTGATTCCAAAATCCGATATCGAGTCAGATCCGGAGATTATCTTGGAAAAATAGCCAGACGATATGGTGTAAGGGTAAGCCAGATCAAACAATGGAATGGACTTAGAAGTAATAATTTAAGGATAGGTCAGCGCCTGACCATATATCCTAGAAAACCAGGGACTTCCTCCTCCTCGACCACTCAGAAAAAGAGCGCTCAGATCAGTTCAAATGCAAAAACCTATGAAGTCAAAAATGGAGACTCTCTGTGGAGCATCTCCCAGAAATTTCCAGGTGTTTCTATCCAAAATATTCGGGATTGGAACGGCTTGAGCGGCAATAAGCTAAAACCGGGTATGGTTCTTGTGGTTTCAAATAAGTAGTAAATTTTTTAAAGACGTTAGAAATGAAAAAAGTAGCGGTTTTAGCACTGGCATTAATGGTGCTGTTGGCATGTGATAATACAGGTGACAAACGATTGCTTTCAAGCTCCTCGGGAAATATAAACAGCCTTTCTGTAGTCATTGATAATGAACTTTGGGAAGGCAGTGTTGGAGAGTCTGTCAGAAAGGTTTTAGCAGCTCCGGTTTACGGACTACCTCAGGAAGAACCGCTGTTTTCATTACGTCAAATGCCGCCACAGGTATTCACCGATTTTGCAACAAAGAACAGAACGGTCCTGAAAATTGAATCAGGAAAAGCGGCCGACACCAAATTCCTGAAAGACGTTTTTGCCAAACCTCAAAAACTCATTTTGGTTACCGGGATGTCTTCCAAAGAGATCATTGACCAAATTGAGACGAATGCTGAAGCGATTGTTTCGGCATTTAAAACAGAGGAACTAAAGGAAAAGCAACGACGAATTCGAATTTCACTGCATAAAAACAATTCCATTGAAGAGAAAATGGGCTTAAGTATTCGATTTCCTTCGGTTTACAGGATAGCCAAAGAGGAAGACAATTTTTATTGGATTAGAAAGGACATCAGAACCGGCAGCATGAATTTAATGGTTTACGAAATGCCATTGGATGCTATTTCAAAAGATGAAAATGCCATTACTGATATTATAAAAATGCGGGATTCGATTGGTAAGGCCCACATTCCCGGGCCTGTTGAGGGGTCGTACATGATTACAGAAGCCGCATACACGCCCTATTTAAACCAAACCATTATTGATAATAAACCAACACTGGAAACCAAAAGCACATGGGAGGTTAAAAATGCGTTTATGGCCGGCCCTTTTATTAATTATATCATTGAAGATAAAACGAACAACAGACTTGTTGTTGCTGAAGGGTTTACTTTTGCACCATCCATTGAAAAGCGGAATCAGATTTTTGAACTGGAAGCCATCATCAGATCCATTAAAATAAAGTAAAAAAAAAACCAACGACTTCGCGTTGGTTTCTTCAATGAATATTTAAGTTATTCTTCTTCTTTCTGATCAGCCTCCTCTTCTTTGCTGGCATCTTTAAATTCTTTGATACCGGTTCCTAGTCCTCGCATTAATTCGGGAATTTTTTTACCTCCGAATAATAAAAGAACAACCACCACAATTAATACAATTTGCCATGGTCCTAAAGCTAAAAATATGTTTGATAAAATCATCTTATTTATTATTATAAGACAAAGTTAATAATTAAACTTTAATAATAGCGTTTAACAGAAAACTTTAGTATTTGCAAAAAAGAGCATTGATTTTATTTAATTTTGCCTCATTATGAGCGGACAACAATCAGAAAAAAAGAAATTCACTAAAAAGTTACT
>JABDLA010000104.1 GCA_013001965.1 Flavobacteriaceae bacterium
TAAAGATTTTGCCCATTCACCCTCTAAGGTAGAGGCGACAACCAAAGCCGTAAAAGATCAATATGCAAATAGAACTTTGGTCGCCTGTTTGGAGTTACATACGTATTCAAGTTTAAATGCCGAGTTCCTCAAGGAATATAAAGGAGCTCTGGATGCCGCCCATGTAGCTGTTGTATTTTATTCACCACATGCTGTAGAAATCAAGAAACTAGAGGAAGTCACAAAGGAGCAAATCGCCAATGCCTTTCAACGGGACGATTTGGTTATATATACAAGTCCTGAAGATTTTAAAGACTTCTTATTCTCACAAAAATTTGACAACAAAGCACTTTTATTGATGAGCTCTGGGAATTATGGCGGATTGGATTTTGAAGAGCTCAAAAACCTGATCAATTAAATACACGTTTTAAAAACCCTTCAATACTTTCTTGATTCGCCCGTATTAATTCCTGTCGTGCCAGTTCCATATCGGTTTTTCGTTTATCCTGAGACAACTTGAATTTACCTTCCCAATTAGTGATTGTGATCTCGAACATTCTAATATAATTGATAAAATGTGCCATTTTTGGATTATCGGGTTTCAGGACATATTTATGATCGGGTTGTTCTAAGAATTCCGTCATTTTGATGAGGGATTCTTGTAAGGCCTCTGTACTTTCAATCGCCTTGACCTTCCCCTTTAAATGCACCTTAATATAGTTCCAGGTAGGTAATTGCGTCGTTCCATATACTGTTGGTGAAATATAACATTGCGGCCCTGAAAAAATCAATGTGACATCATTATCATCACGAAGCAATTCTGTTTGTGGGTTGTAAATATCGATATGGCCAATAAGTTTACCGTCGCTTTCCCGATAGACCAATGGTAAATGTGTAATTAATGGTTCGGTATCTTTTACTGAGATCACTGTGGCCAAAGGATAGGTTTTGATAACCTCTAGCATATGCTCCTTGTTGTGATCCTGATGATGTGGTGGTGGATATTTCAAAGTGAAAGAAGAATTATATATCGAAAATAGTCTCTAATTTTCATGTATTTCATTGCTTGAGAAAGTTACAATATTTATCTTTATCATATGTCTGATAAACAGTCAAGATTTTCAATTAAAAATTGGTCTCAGGATGACCGGCCACGCGAAAAATTACTCTACAAAGGGAAAGATGCGCTGAGTAATGCCGAATTGATCGCAATCCTAATAGGATCAGGAAACCGGACTGAAAATGCCTTAGCATTGAGTCAGCGTATTTTGTTGAAGGTCGATAACAATTTAGGTGAATTGGGCAAGCAAAGTATAGAACAGCTAATGAGCTATAAAGGGATAGGAGAGGCCAAGGCGATATCAATTGTAGCAGCTATGGAATTAGGACGACGACGTGCAGGCGCAGAGGCATTGTTAAGAGATAAAATTAGTTCCAGTACTTCGGTCTTTCAGTTAATGCAACCCCTTTTAGGGGACCTGGCCCATGAAGAATTCTGGATCATTTATTTGAATAATTCTAACAAGGTCCTTCAGAAAAGTCAGCTGAGTAAGGGTGGCATTACAGGCACTTTGGTCGATGTCAGGTTGGTTTTGAAAAAGGCTTTGGAACTCAATGCCACAGGATTGATATTAGTTCATAATCATCCTTCAGGCACCTTAAATCCAAGTGAGGCCGATAAAAAACTGACCCGTAAATTAAAGGATGCTAGCCTCAGTTTAGATATTAAGGTATTGGATCATTTAATCATAACGGAAAAGGCGTATTTTAGCTTTGCCGATGAGGCCATCATTTAAATGCTATTAGTTTATTCACATAAAATTACACCGCGGCTTAAATATGTATTTAAGCAAATTTGTACCAGGATTCTCGGTATACCGGTTTCATTTACCTCAACAATTGAAGAATTTATTGCTCATGACAGTATGAAAATGTCATATACCAATCAGGCATTGGGCAAAGAGTTCTTTGTGAAGAGCCATTCCATTTTATTCGAGCAGGGTTTGTCTGATATTGATATTGTTATTCATGATTGGGAGGGCAGCAAATGTTTTTTTCAAAATCCTGAGAATAGCCGTCTTCCTTTCGATATTTTTTCGGCTGCATTTTATTTATTAAGTCGTTACGAAGAATATCTACCTCATGTTAAAGATGAGTATGGACGATTTAATGCTTCCGACAGCCTGGCATTCAAACATGATTTTCTCCATCAACCGGTTGTAGACATTTGGGCGTATAAATTTAAAGACGCCTTACAAAAACAATATCCCGATTACCAATTTACAGATAGAACCTATACAGTCAAACCCATAATTGATGTTCCTATGGCCTTTTATTTTGTACAAAAGGGACTATTGAGAACTATTGGAGGTACTTTAAGTGATATTGGGCGATTTAAATTCAGACAATTATATCAGCGGTATTTAGTTCTTTTCCGCTTTAAAAGGGATCCTTACAATACCTTTAAATGGATCATTAACAAGCAAAAGCAATTCAAGCATAAGTTTGTGGTTTTCTTTTTGATTGGGGACTATTCTACCTATGATAAAAATATCAACCTCAATAAAAAGAAGTTTGTGGCCCTGATTAAATCTGTGGCAGATTATTGTCAGGTGGGATTAAAAGCTTCCTATTTCGCACTGGAAGATTTGAAAATTCTAAAAAAGGAAAAACGAAAAATGGAAGGTGTGATCAATACAAGTCTTGAGGCGTCTCGAAATTCATTTACTAAACTTAATTTACCGCATTCCTATAGAAATTTGATCGAGTTGGAGATAAAAGAAGATTATACTATGGGTTACATCAATGCCAGCGGATTCAGAGCCGGAACATGTACACCATTTCTTTTTTACGACATGGATTATGAGATTCAAACGCCTCTTATTGTAAATTCGTTTCATTTGATGGATTTTGCATTATTAAAACATGCCTCACTTCTGGATAAAAAGGGTGAGTTACTACAGATTATTGATCAGATTAAAAAAGTTAAGGGTACATTTGTGCCTGTATTTCATAATTACAGCTTCAGTGGCATAGATCAATGGAAGGGATTTAAGGAATTGTTCAACATCATATTAGAATCGACAGATGAAAATTAATAAAGTAGATCATGTTTTTTTTGATTTGGACCATACCTTATGGGATTTTGATAAGAATTCGGCATTGACCTTCGAAAAGATATTCGAAATGAACCAAATAGACCTGAATCTTAGCGAATTCCTGGAGATTTATGTACCCCGAAACCTCTATTATTGGAAATTATATCGCGAGGATAAGATCGATAAACAATCGCTTCGGTTTAAACGACTTGATGATGTCTTCAAACAACTTGGCGCTAAAGTGAAAACCCGAATGATCTATAAATTATCTGAAGATTATATCGCTCATCTTTCTAATTACAATCATCTTTTTGAGGGTACTATTGAGATCCTCGACTATCTCAAGCCTAACTATAAATTGCATATTATCACCAACGGTTTCAAGGAAGTGCAGTACGGCAAATTGAATAATGCCAATATCATTCATTATTTTGAAACTGTAACTAATTCTGAAATGGTAGGTGTTAAAAAGCCAAATCCTAAAATTTTCAATCATGCCCTTGATCAGGCCAGGGCAAGGCCGGATAACAGTTTAATGATCGGTGATAATTATGAAGCCGATATCCTTGGTGCCTTGCAATTGGGTTTTGATGCCATTTGTTTTAATTATCATAAAGACCCCCTTGTCAATGGTGTAAAATACGTTGATAATCTCATCGATCTAAAGCGCTATTTATAGTTGCCATCATTTATATTTGTAAAATTAAATCATCGTGTCTATGTTAAAAATATATCGGCTTCCAACTTTTATTTTAATGCTTTTTATCAGTATGGCGGCATTTTCTCAGGCCAATCTTAATAACTATAAATACATCATCGTTGAAAAGCAATTTCATTTTCAGAATGAACCTAATGAGAATGATTTCAATAGTATGGTACAATACCTATTCAGAAAACATGGTTTTAAAGCCTTAATCGACGGTACACCTTTGCCCGATGATCTTAAATCTAATTATTGCCTGGCACTTAAATCGGAAATAACGGCTAAGGGTGCCTTGCGAACAAAAGGTAATCTTACGCTTCGTGATTGTAATGGAGCTATTGTATTTGCTTCAAAGGAAAGTGTAACAAAGGAAAAAAACTTTGTACGCGCTTACGATCTTGTTATTAGAGGCGCTTTCGAGTCGTTTAACGGTATAAATTATAAGTACACGCCCAATGATGACATTATTGCCGAAGGCGGTGATGAGGAAGCCTTAAAACAAGTTCAGGAAGCAAAAAAGGAAATAGAAAGCCTGAAAGCTGAAATCGAAGAGTTAAAGGAGGAAAAGGAAACTGATCAACTGGCTGAATTAACTAAATCAGATCAAACCAATGAGGTTAAAATGGATATGCCAATTGAAGAAGTGGTCGTTGCCGAAAGTGTTAAGGAGGAGGTTGTTCCTGAATTTACAGCTCTTGGAACAAAAGATGGCTATGAATTACGCAGTACTATGAACCGCCTCATGTATACGCTTCATCTGACCGGAAAAAAGGATGTTTATATGTTCACAAATATGGAACGATCGGGAATCGTATATAAAACCGATAATGGTGAATGGGTCATGGAAGCTTTGGTCGATGGCAACAAACAAACGGAAAAAATCAAGATCAATTTTTAATAGCCGTATTTCTCTTTCCATCGCGATCGCAGGAATTCCCTGATCGCATCTTCACGTTGATTATTTCCCGGATCATAAAGTTTAGTATTGGTAATTTCATCGGGCAGAAATTCATGATCAGCGAAGTTGTCTTCGTAATTATGAGCATATTGATAGGCATCCCCATAGCCTAATTCCTTCATTAATTTTGTTGGCGCATTTCTAATTGATAATGGTACGCTTAAATCGCCGGTTTTCCTAACCAGTTCCTGGGCCTTTCCTATGGCAAGATAGGACGCATTGCTTTTTGGAGAACTGGCTAAATAAGTGGCACACTGACTTAATATAATTCGTGACTCTGGATATCCAATAGTAGAAACCGCCTGAAAAGTGCTGTTGGCAAGCACCAGGGCGTTCGGGTTTGCGTTCCCAATATCTTCGCTCGCTAATATGAGCATACGGCGGGCGATGAATTTAAGATCTTCACCGCCTTCAATCATCCGGGCCAGCCAATAAACGGCAGCATTGGGATCACTGCCTCTTATTGATTTAATGAAGGCCGATATAATATCATAATGCTGCTCTCCGGCCTTATCATATCTAACCGGATTATGCTGAATCTTTTGCTTTACTATGTCATTCGTGATCTCAATAGTACCATTATCATATGAATTCACGATAAGTTCGAAAATATTTAAAAGCTTACGTGCATCTCCGCCTGATAAGCGAATAAGGGCTTCAGTTTCAGTTAATTTGATCTTCTTTTTTGACAGTATTTCATCCTGTTTTATCGCACGATCCAGTAATGTTTCCAGATCGGATTTGGTAAAATCATTCAGAATATAGACCTGACAACGTGATAAAAGGGCAGGAATGACCTCAAAACTCGGATTTTCGGTAGTAGCACCAATTAAGGTGATCCAACCCTTTTCAACGGCTTGTAATAATGAATCCTGCTGAGATTTGCTAAACCGATGGATCTCATCTATGAATAAAATCGGATTTTTCGTAGTGAACAAACCACCACTTTGTTTGGCCTTTTCAATAACTTCACGAACGTCCTTAACGCCTGAACTGATGGCTGTTAGGGTGTAAAACGGACGATTTGATTCCTTAGAAATAATATGGGCCAAAGTGGTTTTGCCTGTTCCCGGTGGCCCCCAAAGAATCATGGATGGGATAAGTCCCTGGGTGATATGTTTTGTAAGGGTACCTTCAGGCCCAACAAGATGTGATTGACTTAAATAGTCTTTAAGAGTATGAGGACGTAAACGTTCGGCCAAAGGTGTATTCATGCTGTAAAATTAAATATTTAGAAGTGCAATACTGACAATTTATCACAAAATATAAGATTGGTTAACTATTTGCTATATTTCGGTTTATATGCAGCAAGAACAATTCAAGTTTTCAACCGGAGTCATAGGATTTCCTATACTTTTTGTGCTTATCATTTGGATAGTATTCTGGTTTGAAGTACGGTTTGGTTTTGATTTCAATGACTTTGGGGTTTATCCAAGGACGTTCAAGGGTTTGCGTGGCATTATTTTTAGTCCGTTCATCCATAGTAATATGGAGCATCTCTATCATAATACCATTCCGCTTTTTGTGTTGTCGTCGGCCTTGTTTTATTTCTATCAGAAAATATCCTGGAAGGTGGTTTTATACGGGATCCTTCTATCGGGTTTTTTAACCTGGTGCATTGGTCGGCCTGCCAATCATATTGGTGCAAGTGGCTTGATCTATGTACTCATGAGCTTCACATTGTTTAAAGGAATATTTTCTAAGCATTTTAGATTGATTGCATTATCCATGATCGTGGTTTTTTTATACGGAAGCATGATCTGGTATGTTTTCCCTGTCAAGGAGCAAATGTCCTGGGAAGGGCATTTATCGGGATTGATCGTTGGATTTCTTTTTGCATTGTATTTTAGGAAATCGATTGCCAAACCAAAGAAATATGCCTGGGAAGAGGAAGACTACAACGAGGAGGATGACCCATTTTTAAGGCACTTTGATGAAGACGGCAATTTTATAGAAAACCCCGACCCGCCTGAAGAGGAGCTAGATACTTCACAAAAGATCCAGATCAGATATCATATTACAAAGAAGAAAAAGGATTAAAGGCGTTGTCTTACAGCTTCATACAGGAAAGCACCACAGGCAACAGAAACATTAAGTGATCCGATATCACCGAACATTGGCAATTTAACCTGTTCATCGCAAAGTTTTAATACTGAAGGATTTATACCTCTTCCTTCTGATCCCATAACGATTGCACATGGCTCTTTGAATGAAATCTCATAAAGATTTTTATTGGTTTTTTCGGTTGCGGCAATCAATTTAATTCCGGAAGATTGCAGATGAAAAATAGCATCTTTGATATGATCGACCTTACAAATGGGTACATTGAATACCGCACCTGCACTGGTTTTAATAGTATCGCCATTTATTGGTGCCCCGCCCTTTTTCTGAATGATAATACCATCAACTCCGGTGCATTCGGCTGTTCTGATGATTGCTCCAAAATTCCGAACATCACTTATTTGATCCAGTAGAAGGAACAATGGTGTTTGCCCTGATTCGATCACTTGCAATACTAAATCATCAATATTATGATATTCAATGGGCGAAATAACCGCAACAACACCCTGGTGGTTTTTGGAGGTTAAACGGTTGAGCTTTTCAATGGGAACATAAGAAGAGGAGATGGAAGATTTTCGTAAAAGGAACTCGAGTTCATTAAATAATTCACCTCTGAGCCCACGTTGCAGAAATACCTTATCGATGGTCTCACCGGCATTTATTGCCTCCATAACCGCACGAATACCAAAAATTTGAGTCTCCTTTTCCATTTTAGATCGCTTCCTTGAATTCAAAGGCTTCGGTTGCACCATTATTGCAACCTACAAGAATAAGGGTCTTTTCACCGTTTTGAATGATTTCAACCGATTTTGCATCCCCGTTTATGTAGAAGCCTGATGTTTCCGGGCCAATAACGTCATAATTGTCAGTCCCGTTTGAAAGCAATATCAATCCGTAAGGATTATCTAATCGTGGTGTTTCAACCTCTGTATTGTAAATATTCCCTACGAGTATAAGATCTTCGAATCCATCTTTATTGACGTCCATGACCGCTGCATCCATCACTGGCATTGTTTGGACCATATGAGGGAGATATATTTTTGAAAATTGACCATTTCCTTTATTCAATAATAAAATGGACTTGAATTGATTGGCTTCTCTTTGATATGCTGTACCTATTTTCTCACCATAAATATCTTCAAGGCTGGCGTTGGCAAATTCATTAAAGCTTGGCATTTTTTCAGATATAAAGGGCATTTGCTGAGTTGAACATTCTTTTCCCCGAGCCGGAACAAAAACGTCGTTGTATTTATAACTCAAAACCACATCATGTGTGCCGTTTAAATCAAAATCATCAGCATAAACACGCAAAGGCTTTTGTTTTGAAACTTTGAATTTGATATTATTTCCAATATTTCCAATGAAGTAATCCTTTAAACCATCATTGTTAACATCAGTTTCGGTGACATTGAACCACCAACCTTTTTCTTCATCAAGCTTACTATCTGTTGAAATATCGGTAAAGACGCCGTTGTTATTTTGGAAAATCCCAATATGCGTCCATTCACCAACTGCGATAAAGTCCGGCCAGCCATCATTATTAAAATCGGTAGTAATGACCTTGTTCACCATCCCAAAGTCCTCAAATTCAGGGGCAATTGCACCGGTAACATTTTTTAGAATACCATTGTCGTTCTCATAGACAA
>JABDLA010000106.1 GCA_013001965.1 Flavobacteriaceae bacterium
ATACAAAGTAGAGCGTAAACAGCGTAAACTCGTCAAAGGTATGGTCTTTGAAAATTTTATTGTTTCCAAAGAAATTTAATCGAAATCGGCACAAGGAACAGTACCGGGTGAAATACCCCAGCTTATATTAGTTACTATTGTCAGGTCGCTAAGTTCGATTTACTATTTAATAAATCACGAATCGATTTAAAAAAAATGACTAACTTCATATGGCTAATAACAGAATCAACCTTTTCTCTCCTACTTGAATGCAGCGCTTGCTAAATGATCAATTGCTTTAGCGAAATACTTAAATCAACGCTTTTGAGGAGTCAATTCACCATGATTTTTGCATTGTTGATTCCTATGTTAGGATCGGCTCAGGAAGTCAATTTTAAAACCTATAGCTATACCGAACTTTTTGAACTGATTGAAGCTGAACAGGATTCCATCTTTGAATTATCCGATGCGGCTATCGTTCTGGATTCGGTAACCGATTCCAGGTTTGTCTATAGCCCAAAAGACTATTTTGAACCAATTTCAGACTCTATTCTGAACACGATTGAATCTATTGAAATCAACAAGGCGCTTTACTTTAAAAATGTTCAGTTTCAAAATGATGCCAGTTTTACCAAAATAAAATTTAAGAAAGGGGTTGAATTTGATAACTCCATTCCGCCATGGTTTTTTCATTCATCACTTGATCATCGCTTAAAAGTTATATTACAGGAAGATCTTCGAAAGGATTACTACAGCATGCATGGGAATGAACTGCCTTTTTTCGAGATTCGATTTCAACATTGCGAATTTAAGGGAAGTTTATTTTTCAGCATTATACGTAGTCCAAGTGATAATATCACTTATAGTCCATATGGTTTTCGTTTCATTGCTAATATAATCAACACGTCAATGATAATTGAGAATTCAAATAATTGGGCTAGTTTATTCGTAATAAGAAATATTCTTCCGGTCACTTTTTATGATAATACTTTTGACGTAAATGGACGAACTGTAAGACTATTCTTGAAGGAAGATGATTTTATATTCATCGATGGCAACGCAATGGCCGAAGGAGACTACCTAGAATTTGTTGGCATCGATAATTCTAATTTAAATATTGAAAACAATGTTTTCCCAAAGCATGTTCAAATGAATTTAAACTTTAAAAATGAATTCTCTATTGAATGGGATGATTTAGCATATAAACTGATCAGTCCAAAAGCATTAGTTGAATTTGAAACAGCAGTTGACAATGGAACATTAAAAGGTATCGATCTTGATGGAAGTATGGCCGACAAAGATAAATTCAAGGAGTTTCATTTAAAACACGACAAGGCATTTGAAAAGACGCAAATCATGTTCACCTCCTTCGTCAATCACTATAAAGAGATTGGTGATAAATTATCCTATAATAAAGTTTATGTAGAGTTAAAAGATCTCGAAACTGCATATTTTAAAGAACAATATAACATCAATCCTACATTTGAAACATTTTTTACCTATAAGGTCAACCAATTCCTAAAAGTATTTTCGGCTTATGGGACCCGACCAGCTAAAGCTGTTGTATTTTCCTTATATGTCATCTTGTTCTTTGCCTTGATCTATTTGTTTTTTCCCAACTCCTGGGACAAACACGGCAAGAATCGCCTTATTGATCGCTATAGCTTCTTTATGAAATACATGAACAAAGATGCAGGCATTCATGAAGTGTATCTCGATGATCAAAAAGAAGAACTGCTGCAGTACAAAGAATTTAAAACCATGGTGGAATCTTCAGCTAAAAAAGTGCCTAAATTCTTTGTGACCACTGCGCTCCCACTCTATAAATGGGCGATTTCAGGAACAAATTTAACAGCTTCTTTTTTAAAACGCATTGACATTATGAAGGGCAGATGGGAAGAACTGCCACCATCAAAACGTATCTGGAAATCCATCTTACTGGTTGGGGCATTTATAATTGCGATTGCCTATGACCTTATCATTAAAATATTAAATGCCTTAATGCTGTCCATCAACACCTTTACTACCTTAGGTTTTGGTGAAATACCCATAAAAGGTTTGCCCCGCTATTTAGCTATTATTCAAGGTTTTATAGGTTGGTTTATGTTAACTATTTTTAGTGTATCCCTAATTTCACAACTGTTGAATTAAATGATTAAATTCTTTCGAAAAATACGATACGACCTTATGACTCAGAATAAGACTTCCAAATACATTAAATACGCCATTGGTGAAATTATTCTAGTAGTTATTGGTATTTTAATCGCTCTGCAGATAAACAATTGGAATGAGCGTAATAAGGAGGACAAACTGGAGGCTGAATATTATTGTCGGCTACTTGAAGATGTTCAACAAGATAATGAACAAATAAGTGTTTTGGTGCAAAGATCGGAAGAACGTTTATCCGCCTCGAATCAAGCAGTTCGTTTATTGCTTCAAGAGGATGCAAACAAAGCTGAGGTTGGAAGGCAAATCGCCCTATCGATAAAAGCAATTTATTCTGATTTTAAACCTAATAATTCGGCATTTGAAGACCTTAAATCAGGGGCAAATCTTAATTTAATAAAGGACAAAAATGTTATCAAAGCGCTCAATACTTATTTCAACAATATTGAAAGCCTGAAAAGCGTCATAAAAATTAATGGTCAGAATGCGGTGGATATTTACTATGCTCATGACGATAGCTTTGAAAATGGGAAAACACCAGCTTCAATGCTCTATGGTCGGTTTAAGGAAGGTATGGAGTCTGATATCTATGAAGCCATCGCCATTGACAGCTCTGAGGTTTTATCCAAAGCCATGCAAAAACGACTTTACAATGAGGCATTACGTTATATGTCGGCCAATACAAGGCAAGTTGAACTCTATGGAATAATAGAGGCCTTTTCCGAATCGGTAGAACAGTTGTTGCTCAAGAAATGTAGTAATTCCAATGATTAAATTCTTTAGTAAAAATCGGTTCAATAATATTGAAACCCAATCAAGTTGTACTCGTAAAACATGATCGCTACCAAAATTATGGCAATTATAATCACGCTGTTCATCATTTTTTTTATAATACCTAAGCCTTTTAAGGACCAATTTCTCCAAAGAAAATAAGGCGATAAAATGGCCGATATAAAACCAGCAGTACAGACTAAAAAATTAAATTTCATCGATAAAGGAACACCATAATCGGAAACCTGATCTCTCAAAATTAGAAAATGTAGTATTAGGCCCAAAGCCCCTAAAACCACCAGAAGAGCGGTTACATACATCCATTTGTTAAACCTTTTATTAGCTGGTTTCGGTGCATATCGCTTTTCTCGTCTCTTGCGTTTTAGACGACCAATTGGGCGGCTTAAAACAAAAATTAATAGCAGAAAGATGCTCGGAATGAAAAATCCTTGCTGGACCCGGTTTTTCTCAAACCATGAGATCCTTTCGTAAGAGCCGGTTCCATTCATCATGCGTTGTGCTTTCCCACTTTCATCCGGAAAAAATTCCAGGAAATAATCGGTGTCAGACTGGTTAAGTCGGAACAGATGGTCACCTGCAGGCACATATGAATCACCATAGGTCGTCAGACTTCCTTGTCCATCATACTCGATCTTGTATTCGGTTGAAAAAAATCCAAATAAACGAATCAACTTCTCAAATGAATTCTTTGGGTAATTCATTTGCTTGTAAACTCCCGTATAATTCTTTGCAATGTCTTCAATAGATTTAGGTTTAGCAACAGAATCGAAGCCATTGTTTTTTCGGCCTACAAGCGTATCCAGGATAGCACGTGTGAGATCATAGCGAAATCCGCCGGCATCCTTGCGATTGTTCTGTGCGATAAAAATACCGTCACCGGTTTCAGGGATAAGGACCATAAGGCTAACAAATCCTAATTGACCACCTGAATGATCCAAAGTTCGCCTGCCAGTCCAGCGGTTCTCAAAAAACCCGTAGCAAATACCATAAGCTGTTTTTCGAGAGCCATAGTGCTGTGAGATCAATATTTTAT
>JABDLA010000121.1 GCA_013001965.1 Flavobacteriaceae bacterium
GCACAAACTTCGGGGGTGTATTTGACTGGGGTGACGGCAATTGCGACAATATGGCAACATTCACCTTTAATAATGGTGAAGTAATAGATATTATTCTTCAATAATATTTAGGGTACTTAGGGAAGAAGGGCGATCAATAGATCGCCTTTTTTTATTGCAGTATTTTATCTTTTATGGTTTTGGTGTATCGTCTGGAGACAGGTATACGCCATTCCAGGTTTTCAAATTCTAATTGATACCCTTGTAAATTCCCATTGACATGAATAATACGGTCTAGATTGACGATGAAGGACCTGTGGCAGCGTACAAATTGTTCATGCGATTTCAGATCGCGTTCTAACTTTGAAATACTATTTCTTATAAGCTTCTTTTTGGCTTGAGCCCCTTCGGTATAAAAGATCTCCAGATAATTTCCGGAGGACCTTAAAAATTTAAACTCATGAGGATAGATTTGGAGGGTATCGTTTTTAGACTCAGAAGAGAAGCTGATCTTTTTTTGAAAATTATCAGGAATCTCAATCCCGTTGCGTTTAACAATTTCCGAGTCCATTCTGGCTACTTCCTTGATGACTTTCTTATATACGAATAGCTGCTTGTATAATATTATAGTGATTGCCGGAATAATGGCAACTAAAAAGGTATAAAGCAGAACGATTAAAAAGTTCCCGGGATTAAAAGCATAACCGGCATCGAAGGCATAACCGGAATAAAAATAATTCGCGGCCGATAAAGACAAACAAATCAATAAGATCCATAAGATCTCCTTATAGATCTTCCATCCTTTAGAACGAAGATGGCTGGTAAAAATCAAAGGTAATAGGACGATATAAAAACCGCATACCATAAGCGATACAATCCCGTAGCCAATTTTTTTCCCGGATGAAATATCAACCATGCCCCAGGGCTCGAAAAAATAGCAAAAAGAAGCGATGAAAATTCCAATACTCAAGGAGATTTTAATGCCTTGCAAGCTGTTCTCATAGAACGGATAAGGATAATTCAGGAACTTTACTAGTTTCGAAGGCATTGCATACAAATCTATTCAAAACTTAAAAATACACATTTTTTAAAAGGCGTCATCCATACCAAAAAAAGAACTATTCGTACCAAATCAATGCTATAACTGTAGTAGGAAGCTTTATTTTTATGTATCATTCCAATCAAAATAGCGTCTATCGATACCTTTTTGTGGAAACCTATCTTCAGTGTCAATTCACTATTTTAATTTAGTATTACAAAAAATAATCTACCAATGAAAGCAAAACTACTTACCGCCCTGTTGATTTTGTCAGCTGTTATGGTACAATCTCAAACAACTGCCATTCCTGACCCGAATTTCGAACAACGCTTAATTGATATGATGTATGACACGCTACCTATAGATGGTATGGTACCTACAACAAATATTGATACAGTAACAAACTTGATAATTCCAAACAGTAACATTTTGGATCTTACAGGTATTGAAGATTTTGCTGCTCTGGAGATATTGGATATTACTGGCAACGGAATTTCCAATCTTAATATCAGCAATAATACTATGCTTAGGGAACTTTATGCTGAAACGAATCCTTTGGGAATCTTAGATGTCTCTTTTAACCCGAACCTGGAAATTTTAAGATGCGGCTACACACAATTGACAGAATTGGATATAAGCAATAATAGCGCGCTGAGCTTTCTGAGTTGCAATAACAATCAGTTATGTTACCTGGATCTGAATATGAATACACTTTTAACCTCCCTGGGATGCTCAAATAATCAATTGACCTATTTGAATGTAAGAAATGGAACCAATAATGGCCTAACCGCTTTTAATGCAACGGCCAATGATCCATCGCTTTGTATAGAGGTTGATGACGAAGTAGCTGCCACTGCTGGAACAGGATCTTATGCTACATGGCAGGTTGATGCCGGGGCAAGCTTTTCGGAGAATTGTGCCATCGGTCCGGATATGACAATTTATGGAAATGCTGTGGCAATTATAAACGGTGACAATTCTCCAGATACATTAGATGACACCGATTTTGGTTCGATCGAGTTTGGCCAGTTCGTCGAACATACCTTCACCATTGAAAATACCGGTGATCTTGATCTTAACCTTTCAGGAGTTCCACTGATAACGATCACCAACAGTACCGATTTTACGGTTATTCAAGATCCGGTATCGGTGATTTCATCGACAGGCGGAACAACAACCTTTATACTGAGATATGAACCGAGCATGGCCGGCACTATTAATACGGCAACGATTAGCATCGATAATGATGATTGCGATGACGATCCTTATATCTTTGATGTCAGGGGTGAAAGCTCAACAACATTGGGAATTCAGAATTTTGAATTAAGGGACCAAATACGGCTTTATCCAAATCCATCACAAGGTATTATTAATTTAAAGTATACCGGTCAGGAATCCTTTGAAGAGATTCATTTATACGATGCTTTGGGGAAAGAAATAAGAGAAATATCAATTGAAAACGATTCGGAAATAATGCAATTAAACTTAAGGCTTCAAACTGGGTTTTATTTTTTAGGGATTAAAACCAAAATAAGTCAAACGCTTATTAAGTTAGTAATTATTTAATTAAGGAAGAGAAGCCTTAAATTAAAAAGCGATCAATCTGATCGCTTTTTTTTTATGTTCTTAAAGGTTGATTTGTAATTAAATCCAAATATAAATTGATCTTGTCTTTCAGGTCTTTCCGATGAGCAATAAAATCTAAAAAACCATGCTCTTTTACAAATTCGGCAGTTTGAAAGCCGTCCGGCAATTCCTTGCCGGTTGTATCTCTTACAACACGCGGACCGGCAAATCCAATTAGGGCTCCGGGTTCACTGATGTTAATATCACCAAGCATTGCAAAACTGGCTGTAGTTCCACCGGTAGTTGGGTCAGTACATAAGGAAA
>JABDLA010000056.1 GCA_013001965.1 Flavobacteriaceae bacterium
AAGGCTATGTCATGTATCAAAAGGATGTTGATAGGGTTCAGGAATTTCGTAAATGCATTGAATGCTATTTATGCCAGAATGTGTGTCATATTCTGCGTGATCATGATAAAAAGGACGCATTTATTGGTCCCAGGTTTATGATTCGAGTAGCCAGTCTTGAAATGCATCCCCTTGACATTGAAGATAGAATTCCCGAATTAAAAAATGATTTTGGATCGGGAATGTGTAATATTACCCGCTGCTGCACCGATGTTTGTCCGGAGCATATCAACCTAACAGATAACGGGATCATTCCGCTTAAGGAACGCGTCATCGATAGGTTTTATGATCCTGTTACTATTTTAAGACGAAAACTGTTTGGTGAATGGAGAAAGAAACTTCCGCCAATCAAGCACGAATAATAGGACTTTAAACATCCAGGAAGGGTTGAACATGATCTTCATCTGGCGATGGTTCAAGCTTGAAATCTTCTATGCCACGTACACAGGCATTCCAACGTAAAACAGCATCCTGATTGTCTTTTGGTTGAATTTTTTCGGCTTTTTCAAAAAATCTCATGGCATTTCTATAATATTCATAGGCAATATAATTGACCCTTGGTGAAGACCTTTTCAATACTGCCTTTCCGGCACGTTCTTCAATAATACCACGATAATAATAGCGTTCATATTCACTCTTGAGCTGCTTACAATGGTCCTTTGCTTCTGGATATGTTGTACGCATATCGATCCCAAACTGGTCTGTAATAGCTAAAACCAAATACAGTAGCGCCTTTTGATTTTCGGGATTAACATTGAGAATATCCCTGCAAATACTTGCCGCCTGACGAGGTTCATTAAGCAATCGATAATGTTTGGCTCTTACAAGAGCACTGGGGATTGAATTTGGTGAAAGTGGTTTTAGTTGAAACATAGCGAATTAAATTAACCATTGAATATCATAGATGAAATGAAGATACGAATTTATTGGAAAAATAGTGGTTAAGCATCTCCTATTCAATGAGACATGCGTTGTTTTATTCAAAACTTCGTAATTTAATTGTCTCCAAAATTATTAATTAATAGAGGAAGGTAACCATACATCTTAATTTGAATACAGAAGACATTGTAGTAAGAAATGCCGCTCCGGAAGAATTTAAAGCCATTGGTGAATTGATGGTTGATGTTTATTCCAAATTGGAAGGCTTTCCAAATGCAGATGAACAACCGGCTTATTATAAGACACTTGCCAATATTGGTGAATTGACCTTTCAACCAAAGACCGAACTTTTAGTTGCAGTTAACACAGGAAACAAGATCGTTGGTGCGGTTGTCTATTTCAGTGATATGAAATATTACGGTTCGGGTGGTTCGGCTACCGATGAAAAAAATGCAGCAGGATTCCGATTATTGGCTGTAGATTCAAATACACGAGGTCGGGGGATTGGAAGGCTATTAACCGTGGCCTGTATTAAAAAGGCCAAAGAAGACGGACTGAATCAAATCATCATTCATTCCACTAAAGCGATGCAGGTTGCCTGGAAAATGTATGATAAAATGGGCTTTAAAAGGTCAGATGATCTGGATTTTTATCAGGGAAATTTAGCAGTTTTCGGCTTTAGAATGGACTTATAAAATGATTGCAACTTTTAATGATCTATGAACTTTCCATAATCGATAATCTTAATTCAATTGTTTATCTTTAAATCAAGAATTTAAACCCTTTCCATTATGAAAAACAACTATCTGAGCGGACTTATATGCTTCCTCCTTTTCTTTTCTTGCGAATTCGACAAATCGGTAAAAAAAGATCTCGTTACAGGTCTCAAGGGGTCCGGTAATGGTTTGTCCTGCGATGCTATTTATCTCACATCCAATGACACCAAACTGAATACATCCTCCTTTATATATGGGGAGGTATTTAAGGTTAACTTTGAAAATATTAGTGGATTTAATAAAGAAGAGAATTTTGCGTTTCCTGGTATGAAATTCCTGATCACTTCTGAAGCCGGCGACACTTTAATGCATAACACTGATCTATATGAGAACAATGCTAAAGGATTTGATTTATCACCATTGTTATTATTGACTGAAATAACCACAGGAGCTCCTTTGAATTCTGGAGGTAATTATAACCTACAGGTTCAAATTTGGGATAAAAAAGGAGAAGGCACCTATTCATCTGAGCTGGATTTTGAGGTGATCCCCAACCCTAAAATCGCCATAGAGAGCGATGAAATTAGCTATGAAGAGATCTATTTATATTCCGATCTTCGAAAGACTGTTTTGCCTAATAATAGTGCCAAATATGGTGAAGAAATCTACCTCTTGTTGGAGGGTCTCGATGGATTTAAAGATGACAACGGACTTAGTTATATTGGTGTTCGCATGAAGGCTACTGACGCCAATAACAACATCATTATCAATGAGGCTGACCTCATTGGTGATTCACCAATAAATATTTCGGATTTACAAAGTCAGCTTGCACCCAACTTTATTTTCCAGGAGACCGATATTAAAAGCCCAATAGCCTGTGAAGTTTATGTCTGGGATAAAAGAGGGGAACATACAATTGAAGTCAACTTCAGTTTAACTCTGGAATAGATAATATGTAATCAAATGAATATGTCCCAGAATTGTATACGATCAAATGCCAAACATCCCGATTTCATTTCACTGGTAAAACAACTGGACAAAGAACTCGCTGAACGTGATGGTAAGGATCATGCATTCTACACACAATTCAATTCCATTGAAAACATAGATCATACCGTGCTCATCTATAATGGCGATAAGGCTGTTGGTTGCGGTGCTATGAAACCCTTCAATGATAATAGCATGGAAATTAAACGCATGTTTACAACCCCTGAAGCACGTGGACAGGGTATCGCTACACGAATTTTGAGTGAATTGGAAAATTGGGCCAAAACCCTTCAATATCAAAAATGTGTTTTGGAAACCGGTAAGCGTCAACCGGAAGCTATTGTGCTTTATAAAAGAAATGGTTATAAAAGTATTCCCAATTACGGGCAGTACGCCAAAGTTGAGAATAGCTTATGCTTTGAAAAAAAATTGTTATGATATTAGGCAAAATGTAAATGCAAATGATATTACTTTTTAAGTTTTGAAGAAAAATTGTAACTTTAAAATCGTCAACCCGAGCCTACCAGACCTTAACCATTAACCTCATAAAATTACCTAAAATGGTGCTAAAGGACTTAATACCTATCCTCGAAACAAATAATATGGATGAAACCATAAAGTATTATGAAAGTGTTCTTGGCTTTAAGTGCATTGGCAGGATGAATAATGACTGGGCCAGACTGGAACGCGATAAAATTTCATTGATGTTTTCCGGCCGCTATAATGAAAACGATCACCCAAATACCTTCATGACAGGCGGCCTTTATATCTATACCGATACCATAGACCTTCTTTGGACCGAGCTTAAGGAAAATGTAAAGGTTTGCTATCCCATCGAAACTTTCGAGTATGGCATTCGTGAATTCGCCATTTACGATTGCAACGATTACTTATTGCAGTTTGGCCAGGACCTTAGCGAAAATTTAAATTGATCCTGGATGAAAGATCTTTTTAAATTTACCGTCGAATTTTTTGGTTATGTTCTTCCCGGTTTGCTTGTTTTATTTTGCAGCTCTCTCTTCTTTGTCGATGTCAGCAATCCAGCTGATCTTATTAAAAAAATGGGTGAATTTGATACCAATATAGGCATAGCTGTAGTCATCACGGCCTATATTGTTGGACTCGCCATCACCCCAATCAGCAGCTTTTTATTGTTTAATGTTGGTAGAAAAATATGGCCAGGAAAAGCTGAAAATGAGAATGAAGATATGTTTATATCAGACAAATATGTTCTCGTTCGTCAATTTAGCCCGACAAATTTTGAATACATCGAAAAATGGAACACCTATAGTCTCATGACCGCTAATTTTTCATTGGCCAGTCTTATATTGTTCATTGTTAGCCTTCGATATATCTTTTTTAAACATGTTGATTCTTTAATTTGGGTAACTATTGGCATAGTTGCCATTGTCCTATTCTTTAATTTTTTAAAGGAATCCGTCAAATTTAGAAAATGGGCCGATCGTGACCTTAACGCCACCATTTCGGCCTTGAAATTAGAAGGCAAAGAATTACCCTAATTATAGTTTTTCCATGAGTATGGCTGTAATTGTTTTAATACCATCGATATAATTTCCAAGTCGAATATTCTCATTCGGACTATGCTGATTATTATCAGGGTTTACCGTTGGGACAGACACAGCAGGGATTCCAAGTGTGGTCACAAAAGGTGAAATAGGAATAGATCCACCCATAGTACGAATTTGAATTGGATCCTTTCCAAAAGCTTTTCGCATTCCCGATCGCAGCCACTGCCCTATTTCGGTATCGAATTCTGTTCTGAATGCGCCATAGGATATTTTCGAATTAAATCGGGCGATCTTATCATAAGTCATGCGTTCATCCTCAGTCGGTTGGCTACTTACAAGATGATATCCCTGATCAAGAATATGTTGTTTTAATAAATTGACCATGCGTTCGCCATTGGTTTCTTTAACCAATCGAATATTCATTTCGGCAATAGCAGAGGCCGGAATAATGGTACGCCGTTCCTTTCCAACCCAGGCGGCCTCCAGTCCTAAAATACCCAATGCCGGATATTGAATAGCTTCCTGGAAGTTCCCACCTATATTTTCTTGTTTGGCTATGCCAAAATCTTTTTTGATCTGATCTTCATCATCCGGAACCTGTTTTAAAATGGTCTTTACCTCATCGCTTATTTCAATGCCATCATACCATCCCGGTATACTTACACGTCCGTCATCTTCCCACATTGTGGCCAGCAATTGAGATAACTTTACAGCCGGATTAGGTGAATAATTACCGTAATTTCCACTATGCAAGGGTGTTCGAGGCCCAAATACTTCAAGGGAAACCGTGGCAATACCCCTGGCACCATAGCTTAAAGTAGGCTCATTGGACAAATGCCTTGGACCATCAAAAATGACCAACATATCCGATTTCAATTCCTCTTTATAATCCGAAACCGCTTTTGGTAATTGAGGAGAACCCAATTCCTCTTCAAAATCCATGATCACTTTCATATTGAAATTAGGGCTGAAGTTCTGGTCGTTGATGATATCCATAGCTTTCAAAAACATCATTACAGGGCCGCGTGCATCAGAGGCCGAACGTGAAAAAATACGCCAGTCACGGTCCATGTCAGTGGATAAAAAAGACCAGGCTATTTCCTGCCAATCATCATTCTCAAGATGTTTTAAAGCCGGAATATAAGGATCGGCCTGGTACCATTTCGAGCTATCAACCGGCTGGCCATCGATTTGAAGATATATCAATACGGTTTTCTCAGCTGAATTTGATTGACGCTCAGCCAATAATAAAGGCACTGTTGAGGTATTCAATCTTTTGGTGCTAAATCCCCTTTTGGCAAAAGCCTTTTCACACCAAATCAAATTGTCTTTTAATTGATCCGGGTAATTGGAGTCATTGGGTAAACTGAAAAACGACTTTAATTCGGGAAAAGAGGCCTTGGCATATTGCAACGCCATTTTGTCAAGCTCAGCGATGCTTGTATTTTGAGCGTATGAAAGGGACACAGAAAAAAATAATACGAGGGTAATTCCAATTGATCTTATCATGGCTATCTTGAAGTTTAGATAGCTTACAAGTTAAAAAAACTGAATAAATGGTACTAATTTTTATCTTCTAAAAGCGGTACAAATCTGAAATAATCAAGTTCGTGCTTTTCAAATTCTTTCTCGTCTTTTCTAATATATAGTGTCATACGCTGTGAATCCTGACCCACAGGAATCACCAAACGCCCTCCTATTTTCAGTTGATTTAAAAGCGGTTTAGGAACATATGGAGCACCCGCAGTGACGACGATACCATCAAATGGCGCATCTTCAGGGAGGCCTTTATAACCATCTCCAAACACCAATTTCTTAACGTTATAACCTATTTTTGGTAAAAATTTACTAGTTTTCTTAAACAATTCCTGTTGCCGTTCAATGCTATAAACTTTGGCTCCCAGTTCACATAAAACAGCAGCCTGATAGCCGCTTCCCGTACCAATTTCAAGAATTTTATCTCCTTTTTTAACCTTAAGCAGTTCGGTTTGATATGCCACGGTAAATGGTTGTGAAATGGTTTGATCGGCTGCGATTGGAAACGCCTTGTCCTGATAGGCATGTTCTAAAAACCCCGAATCCATAAAAAGATGCCGTGGAACCTTGCCAATAGCCTTTAGTACGTTTTCGTCTTTAATACCTTTTCTTTTAATGGTTCTGACCAGAAGTTGTCGTAATCCTTTATGTCTAAATGTATCTTTCAATGCCCAGAAGTTTATAGGTTCGTAAAAATAATAAACATTTCAAATCTTTGCCGTTTCCCAATACCTTATTCTAACTAAAAAAAGTTTATTTTTGTTCAAAATCAATTAATAATGCTTAAAGCTGGTGTTCTTGGTGCTGGTCACCTTGGGAAAATTCATTTAAGGCTCCTCAAACAATCAGAAAAATATGAACTCGTTGGCTTCTATGACGCCGACGAAGACAATGCAAAAAAAGTTGTAGAAGAATTCGGATACACTTATTTTCCTTCCATTGAGGATTTGATAGACGCGGTTGACATGGTCGATATTGTGACTCCTACCCTGTCACATTATGAATGTGCCGTCCTAGCCATTTCCAAGGGCAAACATATTTTTATAGAAAAACCCATCACCAAAACAGTGGAAGAAGCTGAAGAGATCAGACGGCTATTGGCCGAAAATAATCTTAGAGGACAGGTTGGACATGTTGAGCGTTTTAATCCGGCCTGGCTGGCGGTAAAGGACAAACTCGATAATCCGATGTTCATTGAAGCGCACCGATTAGCTGAATTTAATCCGAGAGGTACTGACGTTCCGGTGGTTTTAGATCTTATGATCCACGATATCGATATTATACTCAGCGTTGTAAAATCAGATATCAAATACATTTCAGCCAGTGGTGTTTCAGTAATTAGCAAATCACCGGATATTGCCAATGCACGCATCGAATTTGAAAACGGCTGCGTTGCAAATATTACAGCTAGTAGAATTTCTCTTAAAAATATGCGCAAGACTAGATTCTTTCAGCGCGATGCCTATATCTCGGTAGATTTCCTTGAAAAGAAATGTGAAGTGGTTAAAATGAAAGACGCACCCGATAACCCAGGTGATTTTGATATGATACTTCAAAATGCCGAAGGCGAAAAGAAACAGATCTACTTTGCAAATCCAGAAGTATCTAACAATAATGCCATCTTAGATGAATTGGAAACATTTGCGCACGCCATAAACACGAACACAAAACCAATTGTTACCTTACAGGATGGCAGTGATGCCTTGCGAGTGGCAACCCAAATAATAAATTGCTTTAAACAATTATGAAGAATGTAGCAGTTATTGGTGCAGGTACCATGGGAAATGGTATTGCACATACTTTTGCTCAAAGCGGATTTAAAGTACAACTAATAGATGTCAGTGAAGAGGCCTTAAAACGTGGCGTTGATACCATTGTAAAAAATTTGGATCGCATGGTGGCCAAGGACAAGATAAGTGATAGCGATAAGGAAGACACTATAAATAATATAACCACCTATACCAATATGGCAGAAGGTGTCGAATATGCCGGACTAGTAGTTGAGGCCGCTACTGAAAATGTAGATTTAAAACTCAGTATTTTCAGGCAATTGGACGAGGCATGTCCCGAGGATACTATTCTTGCGACAAATACGTCTTCCATCTCTATAACTCAAATTGGTGCGAGTACAACACGGCCTGAAATGGTTATTGGCATGCACTTTATGAATCCGGTTCCTATAATGAAACTGGTGGAGATCATCAGAGGGTATAATACAAGTGATGCAGTGACCAAAACCATCATGGAATTGTCAAAAACCCTTGGTAAAGTGCCTGTAGAGGTCAATGATTACCCTGGTTTTGTGGCCAATAGAATATTAATGCCAATGATTAACGAATCCATTGAAACCCTTTATAATGGTGTTGCAGGCGTCCAGGAAATAGATACTGTAATGAAATTAGGCATGGCTCATCCCATGGGACCATTACAACTGGCCGATTTTATTGGACTCGATGTGTGTTTGTCCATCCTCAATGTGATGTATGAAGGATTTAAAAACCCGAAATATGCGCCTTGCCCATTATTGGTCAATATGGTTAGGGCAGGCAAATTCGGAGTTAAATCCGGCCAAGGATTTTATGACTATTCAGAAAGCAGAAAGGCAGAAACTGTAGCCCAACAATTTGTTTAATATATCAAAAGTTTTTAATCCCATGCTATCATTCCGAAAACCGATTTTCTTATACCCCCTGCTTAATCGCGAGGTCAACAAATAAATATACGATGCAAATTAAGGAGCGTCTTACTCAGATTATATCAGAGCTTCCACAAGATGTAACTTTAGTCGCCGTCACTAAAACAATGCCAGTTTCTGTAATACAAGAGGCTTATCAGGCTGGTCAACGCATTTTTGGCGAGAATAAAGTTCAGGAAATGGTACATAAGCAACCGGAACTCCCTAATGATATTGAATGGCATATGATAGGCCATGTTCAGCGAAATAAGGTCAAATATATGGCCTCTTTTGTTTCTTTAATTCATGGTGTTGAAAGTTTAAAATTATTGAAGGAAATCGATAAACAGGCCAGAAAACAAGAGCGTATCATCGATTGTCTGTTTCAAATAAAAATCGCTGAAGAAGATTCAAAATTCGGCATGTCAGTTGAAGGAGCCGTTGAAATTTTAAATTCCGACATATTCAAGGAACTTAAGCATATCAATATAAAAGGCGTCATGGGGATGGCCACCTTTACGCAAAATAAAGAACAGATTAAGAGAGAATTCGATTATTTGAAATCGACCTATGACCAACTTTCTGAATTCAAATCATTCAATTGTAATTTTGAGATAATTTCAATGGGAATGAGTGGAGATTACCAACTGGCCATAGACTGTGGCAGCACTTTGGTTCGCATTGGAAGTAGTATATTTGGTCCTAGAAATTACAGTGTTTAAAAAGAATAGGTATTTACGCGATTATTGACATAGAAACTACCGGTGGAAAGTATAACGAAGAAGGCATTACGGAAATTGCTATATATAAATATGACGGACATGGTATTACAGATCAATTCATATCGCTAATCAATCCTGAACGTGACATCCAGCCTTTTGTAGTAAATCTCACTGGGATCAACAACAATATGTTGCGATCTGCTCCAAAATTCTACGAAATAGCGAAGCGCATCGTTGAAATTACAGAGGGCTGCATTATTGTGGCTCATAACGCCAAATTTGATTACCGCATACTGCGCGAAGAGTTTAAACGTTTAAGTTTCGAATTTGAAAAGGAGACCTTGTGTACTGTTGAATTGTCAAAGCAATTATTCCCGGGGCATAGATCCTATAGCTTGGGGAAAATAACCCGGCAACTTGGTATTCCGGTAAGCGACAGGCATAGGGCTGCCGGTGACGCCATGGCGACTGTAAAACTCTTTAAAATGCTACTTGACAGAGATTCTGAAAAAACCATCATCAAGGAATATGTACGTCTTGAGCCGAAATATCAACTGGAACCAAGATTATTGGATATCATTGAAGAACTCCCTTCGGCCACTGGCGTTTACTATATGCATAGGGAGGACGGAGAAATTATCTACATAGGAAAAAGCAAAAATATAAAGCGGCGCATTAACCAGCATTTTACAAGCCAAAGTCCGAAATCAAAACGTATGCAGTTACAGGTGGCCGCAGTGACCTATGAAGAAACCGGGAGCGAACTTATTGCACTACTTAAGGAAAGTGAAGAGATAAAACGGGTTAAGCCTGTTTTTAATCGCGCTCAAAGACGGACTATCTTTACACACGGACTTTTTTCTTATGAAGATGAGCATGGTTACCTAAATCTAAAAGTTTCAAAAGTCAGCAAAACTGATAGTCCTATCATTACATTTTCAAATTTGCAAAGTGCAAAAAGCTTCATGACCCGATTGATTGAAGAGCAACAGTTGTGTCAAAAACTTACGGGTATTTATAAAACAAATGGTAGTTGTTTTAACTATTCCATAAAACAATGTCTGGGGGCCTGTGTCAAAGAAGAAGAAGTGCAAATATATAATAAACGTGTAGGCCACGTTATTGACCATTACAGTTTTAAAGATGAGAATATGGTCATTATTGATCGGGGTCGGGAGATTGATGAACGTTCGGCTGTTCTTATTGAAAACGGTGTTTATAAAGGTTTCGGTTTTTATAACCTCAACTATCAGATCAATACTATTGAAGTTTTGCAATCGATCATCACACCCATGCAGCATAACAGAGATGTTCAGCATATTATCCAAAATTCGATCCGGAAGAATAAAAAACTTAAAATAATGATATTGGACAAAGTATGATTGAATCCATAATCTTTTATTAATTTTGAGCCTATGAATAACGAACATCCGAAGCGAAGCTGGCGTACCCGATTACATATTATCATTTACGGCACCAACACTCCTGCAGGCAAGCTTTTTGATATTATCTTACTTACTGTTATTTTGGCAAGTATCGTACTTGTTATGCTTGAAAGCATCAAGGAGATCGATGAGAAATATCACACCTTTTTAGATATTTCCGAATGGATTGTAACGATACTGTTTACTATCGAATATATTGCCAGAATTATTACTGTTAAGAAACCGCTACGCTATATAACCAGTTTCTATGGTATTGTTGACTTTCTTTCTACGATTCCAAAATACCTTTCATTATTGATCGCAGGGACTCATGCACTTGTGGCCTTAAGAGCCCTTCGTATGCTAAGAGTATTCCGAATTTTGAAATTGGGACGATATGTAGAGTCTTCAAATACCATAGTGAAAGCCCTTAGAGCAAGCCGTACAAAAATTTCGGTCTTCTTGTTTGGAGTGTTTATTGTCTCCATCATTTTGGGTACCATTATGTACATTATTGAGGGTGATGAGAGTGGGTTCACAAGTATTCCGAGAGGTATTTACTGGTGTATTGTTACCCTGACCACTGTAGGATATGGTGATATTTCCCCAGTTACTCCTTTAGGGCAATTTATTGCTTCAATCGTAATGATCATGGGTTATGGCATCATTGCTGTTCCAACCGGAATTGTGACCGCCGAAATTGCAACTCAACCAAAGCGGACGAAGAATGATAAGCCAATTCCTCAGACGAATTGTTTTGGTTGCGGTGAAATCGATCACCGGAAAGATGCCGAATTCTGCTATAATTGTGGCCATACTTTAAAGGAAGATTAATCATCTCACATTTGAATACTAAATATCTCATTTGTATTGTTGGGCCCACTGCCATTGGGAAAACAGCCTTAAGCATAGCATTAGCCAAGTATTACAAGACTGAAATCATTTCGGCCGATTCGCGGCAATTCTACAAGGAAATGAACATTGGCACAGCCGTACCATCTGTCGAAGAACTAAAGCAGGTGAAACATCATTTCATTCAGAATAGGTCAATTCAGGATGATTATAATGTCGGTGCATTTGAAAAGGACGCCCTTTCATGTATTCAACGTTTATTCAAAAAGCATGATACCTTAATATTAGTGGGAGGTTCCGGGCTTTATATCGATGCGGTTACTGAAGGACTTGATGAATTTCCAAAGATCGATCCTGAAGTGCGTAAATCATTAAATAAACAATTGATCGAAGAGGGCCTTGAGAGTCTTCAAAACAGACTTAAACAGCTCGATCCCATAGGTTTCGAATTGATTGCAATAGACAATCCGCATCGCGTTATCAGGGCCCTGGAAGTAAGCATTGGTTCCGGTCGACCATATTCTTCTTATTTGAGCACCTCAAAGAAAGAACGCTCTTTTAAAGTCATTATAATAGGTTTGGATGCTGAAAGAACGATCATTTATGACCGGATCAATGCGCGCGTTGACCTTATGATGAGCGCGGGACTGCTTTCTGAAGCTGAACGTTTGAAACCATTCAAACATTTAAATGCCCTGAATACGGTAGGTTATAAAGAACTGTTCAATTATTTGGAAAACAAATGGACCTTGGAATTCGCGGTAGCTGAAATAAAGAAGAATTCGAGGCGATTTGCGAAACGCCAGCTAACATGGTTCAAAAAGAACACCACCATTAAGTGGTTCAATTATCTGTCGGCTGTAAATGACATTATACACTATATAGAAGACAAAAAAAAACCACGCTAAAGCGTGGCTTTCTAATTTATTAATTTTGTAACTACGCTTTCTGATTTACAACTAACCTGAAGCCTTCTCCATGAATATTTAGAATTTCAACATTTTCATCGACCTTCAAATATTTACGTAATTTGGCAATATAAACATCCATACTACGTGAGGTAAAATAGTTATCATCCCGCCATATTTTGGTCAGTGCCAGCTCACGTGGCATCAAGTCATTTTCATGCAGTGCCAGGAGTCTTAAAAGGTCATTCTCCTTTGGTGATAATTTAATTGGATCACCGCCTTTGTATTTCAAGAATCGTAATTTTGAATTAAGGTGAAAATCACCTATTTCGAATTCAAATTGTTTGCTGTCAGCCACACTATCAGTAGCCTTACGTTGCATTATTGCTTTAATTTTCATCAATAATACCTCGCTATCAAAGGGTTTATTTAAATAGTCATCGGCTCCTACTTTATAGCCTTTAAGGACATCTTCCTTCATTGCCTTAGCTGTGAGAAAAACGATAGGGACATCGGTGTTCTTCTCACGAATTTCTTTCGCTAAAGTAAAGCCATCCTTATACGGCATCATGACATCGAGAATACAAAGATCATAATCATCCTTCTTGAATTTCTCAAAGCCTTCCATGCCATTTTTAGCGTGAACAACATCGTAATTATTCATCGTTAAATAATCTCTTAAAACGGTCCCAAAATTTGGATCGTCTTCCACCAACAGTATTTTTTTATTTTGTTCTTCCATAATCAAGTTAAGATATTAATGGTAATTTAATTGTAAAGGTACTACCTTTTCCTTTTTCACTTTCAACTGATACATGACCTTGATGGTCATGAACAATTCGTTTTACATAAGCCAATCCTAGTCCGTGTCCTTTGATATTATGTACGTCACCAGTATGTTCTCTATAAAATTTTTCGAACACCTTTTTTTGAACGGATTTTGTCATTCCGCTGCCTTGATCTTTAATTTTCAATATTATATTGGTACCCACATTTTCAGTATATACATCAATTTTTGGTGAATTTTCAGAGTATTTCACGGCATTATCTAAAATATTCACGATCACATTTGTAAAATGTGTTTCGTTAGCCAAAACCGATGATTTTACGGCATCAAAATGTGTTTTAATGTACCCATTTTTGTCTTCTACGATAAGTATGATATGTGCAATTGCATCTTGAATTAGGTCGTGCAACTTCACCCTATCCTTACGTATATTGAGTTCATTTTTTTCCAGTTTAGATATACGAAGTACATTCTCAACCTGAGCATGCATTCGTTTATTTTCATCTTTGATCATTTTCAAATAGCGCTTCACTTTGTCTTCGTCATTGATGATCTGAGGGTTCTTAATCGCATCCAGGGCCAAATTGATTGTTGCTATTGGAGTCTTGAACTCATGCGTCATATTATTGATAAAATCTGTTTTGATCTGTGAGATCTGACGCTGCTTGATCAATTGATAAATGGCACTTGTATATGCAATGATGATAATTGTAGTGAATATTATGGACAACAAGGTCATTCCTATGATAGACGATAAAATGAATTTTTTCCTTTCAGGAAAATTGACATAGAGTGTAAAATCACTTTCATTATTATTATCCAGAAAAATTGGGACGCCAATCGTTGAATTCTTGGCCAATTCGAAATTTGACGATTGAATCTTTGTGGCCAGGTCTTTTGCGTATATCGCATATTCAAAATCGATATCAATGTTATCTTCCTTTAGTTTTTTAGTCAATAACTTTTCTATTTGACCCTTTGAAACCCGTGTATGAATAGGCAAGATTTTTGCCTGATCCCGATATGCCGATTCAAAAGTTTCCTTTTCAAGTTTGGACATTTCAGTGATGTACTGAATAGATTTCTCCGGACTAAAGGTCAAACTCCCATCCAAGGTGTTCGTTTTGTAAACCTGTGTTTGCCTTTCGTTTAATATCCTACTAATATTAACACTATCTAAACCGATGTCAAAGAACGTTGGAATTTTAAACTTTTCTTCAAAAATTCCATTTTTATAAATGATGATCTCATTCGAGTCTTCATCCTGTCTTAAAAACGTGAGCTGTTTTAAAGCCGTTGAATCGGGTTGGCCGCCTTCGGCGATAAACTTCTGCAAATCTTCAACGTAATTTCTAAATTCGCGGTCCTCAATTGCTTTCGATGTAAAACTAAGCGCCTTTTTTACGTTAAAGGTGAACTGCTCTTTTTCGTTTTTTACTGTATTGTTAATATAATAAGCCTGAACAAAAATGATGCCTATCAGCGATAAGCTCATCAACACCACCAACAATACGAATAACTTCTTGCTCATCGGTCAAAATTAAGATTTTAACATTTAGTGCGCTGCTCCTTTAACCTTACCTTAACAAAAATGTTAAAATTTCGATTTTATTGTCTGGTTCTCAGTATTTTTCGGTGAATTCGTTTCACCCTTTTTTTGGTTTCTTTCAAATCAATATTCTCGATTACAAAATCAGACAGTTCAACTTTTCTCTCATCGGTCCATTGATTTTTCATAATAGATCTCACCTTTTTTTCTGAGGATCCATCACGTCGCATTACACGTCTTAGACGCTCATTTTTGGGAGCTGTTACAGTAATTATGAGATCGTATTGCCTGAAACTTCCATTTTCAAACAATATAGCCGCTTCATTGATCACATAAGGCGCTTGCTGTTTCTTGAGCCATCTTTTAAAATGTGCTTTAACTTTAGGGTGAATAATGGCATTCATTTTCTCAAGCAACTCTTTGTCATTAAATATTTTTTCAGCAATCAACGTCTTGTTAAGCTGCCCATCACTATAAGCCTGCTCACCAAAAAGGGCGATCAATTTTCTTTTGATGACCTTTGACCTGCCCATCAGTTTTTTTGCCTCAAGATCGGCCAGATAAACAGGAACCCCAAGTTCATGAAAAAACTTTGCCACCGTTGTTTTTCCGCTTCCAATCCCTCCTGTTAGTCCTACAACTATCATTGTACAATTATAAATTCTATGCGATCGCTGTTCAAACGCGCGTTCTTAACTTGTTCGGGGCGTTGTGTGATCTTCGGAATCAAATAAGTGGTATTCGATGCTAAGGCTTCATTATAGTCACATTCAACGATAAAACTGTTGGAGGCTATCGATTTATACTGGCTTAGATTCGCATAAAAAATAACCTCAATGTTCTTTGGATAGATTTTTAGCTTCACGTCATCCGGAACATTGCGTAGAATCACAGGAACTTCAATAGAACCTTCTGTGAAGCGCTCTACTTCTGCGGTTACATTAACGAGTCGCTCAGATAATCGGAGTTGATCATTCGCAGGGAATTCCAATCCGATTCGTGTTGAAATGTTGGTGTTAATATTCTCTAATTTCAATTCATTTGTATGAATAACATCAATGGTATCAATCAAAATATTAGGGCCTATGATTTTTACTGAATCCGGTTGTAGAACATAATTGTTGACTATGTCGTATCCTGGTAAAAATTCGATATTGGCGTTAAATACTACAGGCACTTTTTTCACGCCGTTGGTGTCATATTTGAATCTTAAAGAGTCCGGATTAATCGTTTCGATTTTAACCTTAGGGTCAAACTGGGCAACAACATTTGAAAATTCCTTGTTTTCGGTCCAAATATAAAATTCATCCGTTCGATCCAAATTGCCTATATCCACTTTAACCTTTGGTTTCGTTAAATAATATCGTAACAGTTTAAAGCCATAGGTTGTCAATGAAATATCTAATTTATGAACAGAATCTTTAATAATTACCTTGTCTTCCGGTACATTCACGGCCTGTATTTGAAAGCTTATGGTTTGTGTATAATCTCGTGAGAGTTTGGTCAAAACAGAAAATAACAGAGCCAATACAACGAACAACAGGAATATATTGAGCCTTCTGCTCTTAAAGAATATGATGAAATTACGCTGAAGCCTGGTCATACAAATTATTTAAAAAACAAATTTGGAAAAATGTCCTGGGCAGATTTCTTTGAAAACGAAAGCATCATATTCGATTTTAAAAACCCAAATCCATATCCAAAAAACTGGATTAAAATAGCTACAATTGCAAGGAAGGCCACCGCCATACTTCCTGATGCTATTAAGGCCAAAATAAAGCTTATAATAAAATAGATACCATAACCATATAATAAAGTAGGATAGCCTAGAATCCATAATAGTATGGCAGCTATCAACCCTATACAAAATACCGTTGGAAACCAATAGGTCAATTTACTGGTCTGAGGATGCCATTTGTTTAAAATGGCCCGAACCATGCCAAATTTGTTCACCTGCTGATAAAATTTATTCCAGGATATTCGTCTTTTATGATAAACAAAAGCCTCTGGAATCAGAGCTGTATCAAAACCTAAGTTTTCAAGTCGTATAGACAGGTCTGGGTCCTCTCCTGGATGAATCTTACCAAATCCATCCGTTGCAAGAAAGGCGTTCTTAGAAAGCCCCATATTGAAGCTTCTGGGTTGAAATTTATCTACACTTCCTTTTCTACCCCTAATTCCTCCGGTTGTTATGAAGGAGGTCATGCTAAAATTTATTGCTTTTTGAATATTGGAAAAAGACTGGTGGGCAGCATCGGGTCCGCCAAAGCAATCGACATAATGGTTTGATAAGTAATTTCGAACGGCATTCAAATAATTGGGTGGCAGGACACAATCGGAATCGAGAATGATAAAATAATCACCCTGGGCGCGCTGCATCCCATAGTTCCTGGAATCTCCGGGCCCTGAATTCTCTTTATAGAAATAAGATATATTTAACGGCCCATTAAACTGTTCAATTATATTTTTTGAAGGGATGGATGAACCGTCTTCAATAATCACTATTTCAAAGTCCTTTGTACCCTCTAATAACAGAAAACTTTCCAGTAATTCCTTTATTTCATCGGGTCTGTTATAAACAGGTATAATGAATGATATATCCGCTGTGTTCATAGGTGCTACAAAGGTAACCAATCAGGACAATATAATCCTTGCAAATAATCGCTAAAGATGATGACATAAAAAAGCCCCGTTAAATGAATAACGAGGCTTTAAAACTATATAATTAAAAAATTACTTTTTAATAATTCTAATTGTGTCCGTAGCATCATTAATGGTTACTTTCACAAAGTAAGACCCCTGACTAAGACTTCTCATGTCTACTTCAGCGTTAACTGTGTTCGGTGTTAATTTCATAACTTCCTGACCTAACATATTGTAAACTGCAACATTTTGAATATTGCTTAACGATCTAAGCGTTAAATTGTCGTTCACAGGATTAGGGAAGTATTCAAATCCGTTAACATCGAATGATTCAGTCCCTAGCAATGCATTGTTCACCACGATATCGAAAGTACCTTCCGCACGAGTTGCAGGAACTACACCGTCACTCCATACACGCACATAATATGTAGCTGCAGGAGTAAGACCAGTTAGGTCTATAGATTCACCACCGTTTCCATCACTACATGCAATAGAATCAACATCCAATTGCGAACAATCGATAGAAGAATAAACGGCTACGTTTGCTTGATCTGAAGCTCCGGTAATTGTAGTTTCAATACTAGCATCAGTGTCGGCAGCTACGAATGTATACCAAACATCAGAATGGAATTGGAAACTATCACAAGTTGTATCATCT
>JABDLA010000162.1 GCA_013001965.1 Flavobacteriaceae bacterium
CGGATATTGCTTCACCAACGGTCCCGGAAATCTCTAAGGTCTATTTTTATGACGTTCCCAATGCTAAGCAATCGGTATTGCGTTTTGGATATCCTGCATTGGCCGTCACTGATGACGATTATTATCCGGCTCAAATTATGAATTATCGGTTAGGTGGTGGTGGTTTTGCATCCCAGCTCACTCAGCAATTGAGAGAATCCAAAGGCTATACCTATGGCATCGGATCTGGTTTTTCCGGATCCACCATTAAGGGCCCGTTTACGATACGAAGCGGTGTGCGCTCTAATGTCACTTTCGAATCAGCTGAATTGGTCAAGAAAATTTTGAATGACTATGCTGCTAATTACAATGAGAATGATCTTGAGGTCAGTAAAAGTTTTTTGATAAAAAGCAATGCCAGGGCTTTTGAAACATTTCGATCAAAGCTTAATATGCTTCGTAATATCAGTAATTATGGATTCGATGATGATTACCCCAAACAAAGAGAAGACATCGTAAAGAACATGACAATTGACGAGATTAAGACATTGGCAGAACGTTATTTGAATACCGATAAGATGATCTGGTTGGTTGTTGGGGATGCTGCTACGCAGCTCAATAAACTGGAAGACCTTGGATTTGGGAAACCGATTTTGCTCAATGAAGAGACTGAGGATACTTCTGATATTATCAATTAGACGACTTTGGCGTATAGATCGAAATCTGCGGCATCCGTTATTTTAACCTGGGCAAACTCACCTGTTTTTAAATAGGTCTTGCTGGCATCAATGAGGACCTCATTGTCCACGTCGGGGGAATCGTATTCGGTACGGCCTACAAAATAATTACCTTCTTTGCGATCGATGACAACCTTAAATTCCTGCCCTATCTTCTGCTGGTTAAGCTCCCAGGAGATCTGTGACTGCAATTCCATGATCTCGTTGGCACGCTGTTGTTTGATATCCTCGGGTACATCATCCTCTAAATTAAAGGCATGTGTATTTTCCTCATGACTGTAAGTGAAGCAGCCTAAGCGTTCAAAACGCATTTCGGCCACCCAATCCTTCAATAATTTAAAATCGGCTTCTGTTTCGCCCGGATATCCCGCTATCAAGGTCGTCCGTATGGTCATTTCAGGTACTTTCTCACGAAATTCCTGAAGTAATTTTGTCGTTTTTTCTTTTGTAGTGCCACGCCGCATGCTTTTTAGGATCGGATCGGAAATATGCTGTAGTGGAATATCAATATAATTGCAAACCTTTGGTTCCCGTTTCATGACATTGAGTACATCCATTGGAAAGCCTGTAGGGAAAGCATAATGCAGGCGTATCCATTCAATGCCATCAACTTTGACCAAGGCTTCAAGTAATTCGGCCAGGTTTCGTTTTTTATAGAGGTCCAAACCATAATAGGTCAGGTCCTGGGCAATAAGGATCAGTTCTTTAACGCCTTTGGCTGCCAATTTTTCCGCTTCAGCTATGATCTCTTCAATAGGTGTAGAACGATGCTTTCCTCGCATAATAGGAATGGCACAAAAACTACATGGCCGGTCACAGCCTTCTGCTATTTTTAAATAGGCGTAGTTTTTAGGAGTCGTAGTCAATCGTTCACCGATCAGTTCATGTTTGTAGTCGGCACCAAGGGCTTTCAGCAATCCAGGTAATTCTGTAGTTCCAAAATACTGATCAACATTTGGAATTTCCTTTTGAAGATCAGGCTTATAGCGTTCGCTTAAGCATCCGGTTACAAATACTTTATCGACATCTCCATTTTCCTTTTGTTTGACATATTCTAGTATTGTATTGATACTTTCTTCCTTCGCATTATTTATAAAACCACAGGTATTGATCACTACAATATTCCCTTCCTCTTCATGAACAACTTTCTTGTTGTTGGCCTTTAATTGCCCCATCAATACTTCACTATCGTATACATTCTTACTGCAGCCTAGAGTAACCACATTAATAGTATTTGATTTTAGTGATTTTGTGCGCATGATTAAGTTTTAGTCGATGAATTATTTAAAAAAGGAATCAACAAATTCATATTTATTGAACACCTGAAGGTCTTCGATCCCCTCTCCTACACCAATATATCTTACCGGAATTTGAAATTGGTCACTTATTCCAATAACCACACCTCCTTTGGCTGTCCCGTCCAATTTGGTAACTGCCAATGAGCTTACTTCAGTTGCTGCAGTAAATTGCTTGGCTTGTTCAAAGGCATTCTGTCCGGTAGAACCGTCAAGAATCAAAAGAACGTCATGAGGCGCATCATCAACCACCTTTTGCATAACACGTTTTACCTTGGTGAGTTCATTCATTAGATTCACCTTATTATGTAAACGGCCTGCAGTATCGATAATCACTACATCAGCATCGGTTGTTACGGCACTTTGGATCGTATCAAATGCCACAGACGCCGGATCACTTCCCATCTCCTGTTTGATGATAGGAACATCTACGCGATCGGCCCAAACCTGAAGCTGATCGATGGCTGCAGCTCTAAAGGTATCGGCAGCACCGAGTACCACCTTTAATCCCTGAAGTTTAAACTGATGTGCCAATTTCCCAATAGTTGTTGTTTTTCCAACACCATTAACACCAACTACCATAATGACATATGGTTTCTTGCCTTCAGGAATTGTAAATTCGGAAGCCTCGCCGCTATTGGTTTCAGATAACAATCCGGCAATTTCCTCACGAAGTATCGTATTGAGTTCTTCGGTGCCAAGGTATTTATCACGTGACACACGCGCTTCAATGCGTTCAATGATCTTAAGTGTGGTATTCACACCTACATCGCTGGTTACTAAAATTTCTTCAAGATTATCCAGTACTTCATCATCAACTTTCGATTTTCCTGCAACGGCCTTGCTTAATTTATTCAAAAAGGAAGTTTTTGATTTTTCAAGTCCTTTATCCAGGGTTTCTTTCTTTTCTGAAGTAAATATTTTTTTAAATACACTCATTCAATACAATTGTTATTCTGCTCATTGATCATCAATTTTCCTGCCTCGATTTCAAGCATGAAATAATGTCACCTTAAAGACATGTAAATATAAAATAAAAGCTGCTTTCAAATTGAAAGCAGCTTTAAATATCTTTTTGATATAAAACGTTTTATTTTTTGTTCAAAAAATCGTTTACATTCTCAGGTGCCATAATAGATTCAACAAACATATATGCTCCTGTTTTGGGTGATTTAACCATTTTAATAGCTTTGGTTAATCGTTTCGATCCCGTTTGTAATGATGCTACTGCTTTCTTTGCCATGTCTAAATACGTTTATAAGACATTTCACCTTAGTGAAACTCTTCCTTTATTTTATTTCTTTATGAACGGTCATTCGTTTTAAGATGGGATTGAATTTCTTAATCTCCATTCTATCAGGCGTGTTCTTCTTATTTTTCGTCGTGATATATCGTGATGTACCTGGCTGACCAGAATTTTTATGTTCTGTACATTCTAATATAACCTGGACTCTATTTCCTTTTTTTGCCATTGTTACTTGTATTTATTTAGACAATGCTATTATTTATAAAACCCTTTAGCCTTTGCTTCTTTGATGGCCGCAGAAATTCCAATTTTGTTTATGGTTTTCAAGGCCGAAGTAGACACTCTTAACGTCACCCATTTATCTTCTTCAGGAATGTAAAAACGCTTTTTGATCAAGTTGGCGTCAAATCTTCGCCTTGTTTTGTTCATCGCGTGCGATACATTGTTTCCAAACATCGCCTTCTTTCCAGTAAGTTCACAAACTCTTGACATGTCTTCTAACTTTAAATTATTGGTTTTTTAAAACGAGCTGCAAATTTACGAATTCTTTATTAGCAGACAAACATAATTTGTCAATTTTTTGAAATTTCTTTCTGAAGCATTTCGAGCGCCTTATGCACTGATTTGTTGATCACTTTGGTTCGATGATTCCCAAAATGAAATTCTTCAGCATAAGCGTGTTCCGGGGTAGCAATTCCTATAAAAACGGTACCAACCTCTGCATCGGATTCACCTTTGGTCGGCCCTGCATTACCGGTGGTAGAAATGCCATAGTCTGAATGAAATAATGTTCTGACGTTTTTTGCCATAGCCAGGGCTATTTCTTCACTAACAACAGAATGCGTTTTGATCAATTCAGAGTCAATGTTTAAAATATCTATTTTAGACGAGGTCGCATAACTCACTATACTGCCTTTAAAATAGGATGAAGCCCCTGAGTTTGCAGTTAGCTGTTCAGCGATTCTCCCACCAGAGCAACTTTCAGCTATAGCTAAGGTTAATCCTTTTTCAGTGAGTGTTTTGGCTACGAGCTCTTCAAGGGTATTATCCTCTTCAAAACCAAAGAAAACATCCTCAATCATCGGTATTAATTGCTCCACTTTTTGGTCCATTTCCTTTATAATCATGGATTTCTCTTTGCCTTTGGCAGATAGCCGCAATCGCACCTTACCCAGATTCGGTAAATACGCCAATTTCATGTGATCAGGCAGATCTTTTTCATAATCCTCAAGCCGGTTAGCGATCACACTCTCACCTAAACCAAAGGTCAGCAGGGTTCGATGTAAAATGAACGGTAGATCGAACTTTTTCCGAATTCGTGGTAAAACCTCATTGTTGACCAGAGCTTTCATTTCAAATGGTACTCCTGGTAATGCTATGAAAACGGTATTATTTTTCTCCAGCCACATCCCGGGAGCACTGCCATACAGATTCATCAAAGCTGTAGCCTTGGTTGGCATTAGTGCCTGATCGATATTTATTTGAGAAAGCGGCCTTTTGATATACTTTTTCCACATCTCCTTTATGTTCTTCAGAACAGACGGGTCTTGAACTAGCGTATCATCAAAATATTCTGCAATTGTCGTTTTAGTAATATCATCCTTCGTTGGGCCTAATCCGCCGGTTATAATGACGATATCAGCATTCCCTTCAGCTTCGGCCAGAGATTTTAGAATATGTGCTTTGTCATCCTGAACAGAAGTGATCTGATATACAGAAACTCCAATGTTATTAAGTTCTTTTGAAATGTATGCAGAATTTGTATCAATTATTTGACCAATGAGAATTTCATCACCAATGGTAATAATTTCTGCCTGCATTGTTATAAGTTATAGTCCTCTTTGATCTCCGTTGCCGCTTTCGCCACAGCATCCAAAACAATATCTAATTTTCCGCTGATGTCCTTGTCACTTTGTTCATATTTGCCCCAATCCTGAACTTCAATCAGATCCTGCAAGACTCCAAGGTCAAACAAATCGATTGTAGGTTTCATTTTATGAGCAGATTTGTAAGCGGCCAAATAATCCCTGCTGTCAACGGCAATTTTTAAGAGGCGTGCATCTTCAGGCACTTCTTCAATAAAAGTCCTGACCAATGTTTCGATAAAATCGGTGTCATTATCAGATAATACCCGAATTTTATCCAATTTGTAATGTTGTTCCATTTATTTTACAGTAATTGAGAATGATTCTTCATTCTCTATAAATCCCTTTAATTTATCATTAGCAACTACCTTGCCAACTCCTGCCGGAGTCCCTGTAAATATAATGTCTCCAATCTTTAAAGTAAAATATTTCGACACATATTCTATTAATTCGTCTATTTTCCAAAGCATTAACTTGGTGTTTCCTTCCTGGACCAAAGTGTCATTCTTGTGTAAGCTGAAGTTGATATTATTGATGTCCTGAAACTTATCCTTATTTAACCATTTACCAATAACAGCCGCCCCATCAAAGGCTTTGGCCTTCTCCCATGGCAAACCTTTAGATTTTAATTCCGATTGCAAATCGCGTGCAGTGAAGTCGATTCCCAATGAGATTTCGTCATAATATTTAGGTGCAAATTTCTTCGAAATATGCTTACCAACTTTGTTGATCTTGACCAATATTTCGACCTCGTGATGAACATCATTAGAAAAATCAGGGATAAAAAAGGGCTGTTTTTTAAGCAGAATTGATGTATCTGGTTTTAGAAAAATGATAGGGTCAACAGGCTTTTCATTATCAAGCTCTTCAATATGCTTGGTGTAATTACGTCCAATACAAATAAGTTTCATACTACAATAGCTTGTTGTTGAATTGTCTCAGTTTTATAGCAGTGAGCACTTTTTTTGTGTACAAGGGAAAATCAGCATTTAACAACCACCCAAAATAGCCTGGTTCCTGTTCCATTATATCTACAACACGCTTTCCTTTATGTTTCCCGAATGAGAAGCATTCTTCACCCTCCTTGTTATAGATCAGAAAACCGGCGAAATCAGCAAATTTCTTACGCGAACTGAACTCCGATAAGAATTTCATATCGTTTTCAAGGCTGTCATATTTCTGAAGCTGTGCCTTTAATACTTCATATGTAGCACTGGTATCGGCTTCAGCACTATGTGCTTCATCAAGATTTTTATTACAATAAAACTTATAGGCTGCACTTAATGTGCGTTGCTCCATTTTATGGAAAATGGTTTGTACATCTATGGCAATTCGGTTTTTCATATCAAAATCAACTTCAGCCCGTAGCATTTCTTCTGCAAGCAAGGGAATATCAAAGCGATTTGAATTGAAACCGCCAAGATCAGAATCCTTGATCATTTGAGAGATCTCATTAGCTAATTCTTTAAAGGTGGGTTGATCAGCAACATCAGCATCTGAAATTCCATGAATGGCCGTGACCTCCTTTGGGATTGGCATTTCAGGGTTCACCAGCCAGGTTTTGCTGTCCTCCTTTCCGTCGGGATAAATTTTTAATATCGAAATTTCTACAATTCGATCTTTGGAAATATGGATTCCGGTTGTTTCAAGGTCAAAAAAGCAAAGGGGTTTTGTTAGGTTGAGTTGCATGTAGTTTATTAAAAATGATCATTATTTTACAAAAATAGATAAACCCAAGCGTATATCAGTCAGATATTCGATTAGAAACAGATCTATTTTAGATTAAATTTCACGATTTGGATCCCAGGCCTCCAAATAATCTTTTACAGCCTTTACGAATTGTCCGCCTAAAGCACCATTGACAACACGGTGATCATAAGAATGCGACATAAACATCTTATGGCGGATGCCTATAAAATCGCCTTCAGAAGTTTCAATGACCGCTGGAACCTTTCGTATGGCGCCCAAAGCTAAAATACCTACCTGTGGTTGGTTGATGATTGGTGTACCCATAATACTGCCAAAGGTTCCCACATTAGTCACCGTATAGGTGCCGTCCTGAATATCATCCGGTTTCAATTTGCCTTGCCTTGCGCGATTGGCGAGATCATTGACCTGTTTGGTCATACCAACCAGATTAAGTTGATCAGCATTCTTGATCACAGGAACAATAAGGTTGCCATCGGCCAAAGCAGCCGCCATGCCAATATTGATATTTTTCTTTACAATGATATTATCACCCTGGACCGAAATATTTAACATTGGATACTCGCGAAGTGCTTTAGCAACCGCTTCCATGAAAATTGGTGTAAAGGTGAGATTCTCCCCTTCTCTTTTTTTGAATTCATCTTTAACCTTATTCCGCCAATTCCATATTTTGGTTACATCGGCTTCGATAAATGACTGCACATGGGCTGAAGTTTGAACCGAATCCACCATATGCTTCGCCACAAGTTTGCCCATTCGTGTCATTTCTATGATTTCATCTTCACCCTTCGAAACTACTGGCTGTACAGGTGTTGAAGTTGTTGTCGGCATATCTAATGGCATGCCATTGGCTTGAAGCGGCTCAGTTTGGGTGGGTTGTGCCGCCTTGGTCCTGATCTCCAAATATCCAAGGATGTCATTTTTAGTGACCCGGCCTTCCTTCCCGGTTCCCGGGATTGTATCCAATTCGGCTTGAAGAATGCCTTCTTTTTTAGCAATATTCTTAACCAGCGGTGAATAAAAACGATCCCCATTTGTAGTAATTGAAGCAACGGTTTCTTTTGCAATTTCAACTGTATTGGATAATGCAGGAACAGCTTCGGGGATGGCTTCATCAGACTCCATTTCCTCCTCTACCGTAGAGTCTGCCATCTCAGGTCCGTCTCCGTCTGTTTCAATAACAGCAAGCACCTGGCCAACTTTTACGACATCATCAACTTCAAATAATCGTTCGAGTAAAACGCCATTGACCTCACTTGGAACTTCAGAATCCACCTTATCGGTGGCAATTTCCAAAATGGCTTCATCTTCTTCAATGGTGTCACCAACATTTTTAAGCCAGGACGTAATCGTCGCTTCAGCGACACTCTCTCCCATTTTCGGTAACTTAAGTTCAAATTTTGCCATATCGGTAATGCAAATGCAATTAATAGGTTTACGGGTGCAAAATTAATGAAAAATCAATCATATTATTAAAGATAATTCAATTTATTATTTAGTGAAATGGATAATTTCGCCCTGATTAATAGAGTCGTCACTTCCAATTAAAAATGAGGCTCGCTGTGGAATGATTTTAAAGCTAAAAGCCTTCTTTTTATCAACTGTACTGAGCATTCCAATAATATCTTTATAGCTGAGATAATTGGCGTCCAGAATGATCTCAGAATGTGGTTGAAACGCCTCAAAATCCGGCTTTGACACCAACTCATAATTTAAATCATTTTGAAGAGATGGTAGGTTCATATTCGAAACTAAAAAAGTGTTGGAAGCCATTTTTTGCTTCGACTTTGGTGATCGCCTGATCAAAAACGCCAGTTTCAATCCAAACCATACCATGGCATCAAATATGATATTTCTGCTGAAATGTTTTTTGTAAAATAATTGCATGGCGCCATAGAATCGTTTGGCATATTTTTTATCCTTTAAGGTACTTTCTCCTTTGTAATGAATAATGGTTGTTTGGCCATAATAATAGTTTTGATAGCCTTTTTTAAGCAGTCGGTAGGACAAATCGATATCTTCACCATACATGAAATAATCTTCATCAAATCCACCAACCTCTAAATAAACCTCCTTTTTCAGCAACATGAAAGCACCTACCAAAACGTCTATCTTTCCTTTGCCTTCATTAGCCAGTTGATTCGCATAATAGCGTTTGTCATTTCCAATTAATTTTTGAAGGGCAATGCTTATCAGTGGAATATTACGCTTACTTTCGGGTAGATAAGCCCCGGTACCGTCGATAAGTCTGCAGCCGATACTTCCAAACTTATCAAATGAATCGGCATAATCTAAAAGTCTTATAAAAGTATCCTCGGCAACGACTGTATCAGGATTTAAGATGCAAACATAGTCACCACTGGCATGTGCCACAGCCTGATTATTGGCTTTTGAAAAGCCAAGGTTCTCAAAATTTTTAATCAAGATCACTTTTGGGAATAAATTCGCTACCATTGCACAACTGTCGTCAGCCGAATTATTATCAATAACAATGATCTCGGCCTCGATGCCCTCAATGGCTTTCTCAACGCTTTTCAGGCATAATTCAAGGAAGTAGCGAACATTGTAATTCAATATGACAACAGAAAGCTTCAAATATTTAGGATTTTAAGGACGATTCGAATGGTATTCTGTTAACTATGCTTCGTCCAAGCGTAATTTCATCGGCATATTCCAATTCATCTCCTACTGAAATGCCTCGTGCAATAGTTGTGGTTATGATATCTTGATCCTGAATTTGTTTATAAATGTAAAAATTGGTCGTATCACCTTCCATAGTCGAACTTAAGGCAAAGATAAGCTCTCTGATTTTTCCCGATTTTACTTTTTCGACCAGGGTGCTGATATTCAAATTATGAGGGCCAACACCATCCATAGGTGAAATCTTGCCTCCCAAAACGTGATAAAGACCTTTGAAGGAACTCGTACTTTCTATCGCCATCACATCCCTGATATCTTCAACAACGCAAATTATGGATTCATCCCTATGTGGATTGGAACATATTTCACAGAGGTCAACATCACTAATATTATGACAACTCTCGCAATATTTAATATCAGCCCTTAGAATAGACAACGCCTTGGAAAGGTGCTCGGTTTTGCTGGCCGGCTGATGGAGTAAATGCAGGACTAACCGCAAGGCAGTACGTTTTCCAATGCCAGGTAATTGCGCCATTTCATTGACCGCATTTTGTAATAATTTAGATGAAAATTCCATTGGAGCGAATTTACAATTTATTCTGAATTTGAATTGATTTCTTCAAACCTCTTTCATTAAATATTTGGTTATTATAATTTTTAATTGGTATTTTGAATCACCAACATATTTTATATGAGCGCTACTGAGATCTTAATTCTAATCGCGGCCTACTTCAGCGTCCTCCTTTTGATATCTTATTTTACCGGAAAGAATGATAATAACGCCGATTTTTTTCAGGCAGGCAAGCAATCGCCCTGGTTTGTAGTGGCCTTCGGGATGGTAGGCGCCTCATTATCGGGCGTGACCTTTATCTCGGTCCCGGGCTGGGTTGAAGGCTCTGAGTTTAGTTATATGCAGGTGGTTTTTGGTTATTTGGTGGGCTATTTTGTTGTTGCGTTTGTATTAATGCCAATCTACTACAGATATAATGTCACCTCAATTTATGAATATTTGAATGACAGATTTGGAGTGGTTAGCCATAAAACAGGGGCTTTCTTTTTCTTTGTGTCACGTGTTCTCGGTGCTTCATTCCGATTATTTCTTGTCGCCATAGTATTGCAACAATTTGTATTTGATGCATGGAATGTACCCTTTGAAGTCACAGTGGTCATTTCCATTTTATTGATTTGGATTTATACAAATAAAGGTGGTATCAAGACCATTGTTTGGACCGATACCTTACAAACCCTTTTTATGATCCTTGCTGTCATTTTATCGATCTATTTTATCAACCAGGAATTGGGCTGGAGCTTTACTGAATTTTTAGCCTCGGATGAGTTAAAGCAATATAACAAGATCATATTTACCGACAGCTTTTTAGAACGCAGCCATTTTGTAAAATCATTTCTGGGTGGAATGTTCATCACCATTTGCATGACTGGACTGGATCAGGATATGATGCAAAAGAATTTGACCTGCAAAACCTTAAAAGATGCCAAGAAAAATATGGTGTCCTTTAGTTTTGTTCTGGTTGGAGTTACATTTTTGTTCATGCTTCTCGGCGCATTGTTGTTTATCTATGCACATAAAAACAATATCGCAATGCCTTTAATGGATGGAGAGCCCAAAACCGACCTTTTATTTCCTGAAATCGCCCTGAACAGCGGTCTAAGTAAAACCCTGGCCATTACCTTTATGTTGGGACTTATTGCTGCAGCTTACAGTAGTGCAGACAGTGCCTTAACTTCGCTTACAACTTCATTTTGCATCGACTTTCTGAATCTCGAGAACAAACCACAGGCCGATCAGAAAAAAATAAGAAAGAAAGTTCACGTCGTTATGAGTATTGTTCTTATCATAGTGATCATCATTTTTAAATATGTCCTTAGCAGCAATGTTATTGACAGTTTACTTACTGTTGCCGGTTATACCTATGGCCCCTTGTTAGGTCTTTTTGCTTTCGGAATTTTCACCAAGTTTAAGATTTACGATAAATATGTTTGGATTGTTACTCTGGCATCAGTCATTATCGTGACTATAATTGGCAATATTCCTGCAGAAGCTTTGGGAGGTTACCAGGTTGGATATGAATTACTTCCCATTAATGGGCTGATCACTTTTTTAGGACTTATACTGATCCGTAGAAAGCAGGACTAAAGTACAGGCGGCTTCAAAGTCAATATTATTTTCCTTTAGAATTGCATAGAATTCGGGGTTTTCTGTTCCCGGATTGAAAATTACACGCCGCGGCTGTAATGAAACGATATAATCATAATATACTGCTTGTCGTTTTGGGTTCAGATAAAGAGTGACTGTATCTATGTTATCGTACTGCAGCAACTCTGTATCTATTTCTATACCATTGATCTGACCTTTTTTCATACCAAAAGCGACCACTTCAATTTGCGACCTCAGTAAACGCCCAATGACCATATTTGATATGCGTTCGGGTTTCAATGAGGCACCAAAAACAAGAGTTTTATTGTTCATGCAAAAAAATTCAGAAAATACTGACTGTTAAAGTGATGTTAACTAGTGTTAATTTAAGTAACACAATCGCAATATAGTCGTCTGTTTAAATATAATCGCCATAACCGATTAAAAATTTACTAAATCAATCAAAAAATCAAATGAGAAATCTAATCACCATTGGTACACTAATGTTGTTATGTCTTCAAAGTGTACGAGCCAACTTCATTTCTGAAGTTTTTAAAGATGGCCAAATAACCGGAACAGTTATAGATGACGCCTTAAATGAACCCTTACCTTACGTAAATATCGTCGTGAATAAAACGAATGGCGAATTACTTACAGGAGGTATCACAGACGACGACGGAAATTTTAAAATTGACAAAGTTCCTGAAGGAACCTACAAAATTGTCATTCAATTTATTGGATTCCAGAAAGAAGAACGCGATGTGACTATTACACGTCGAAATTCGAAAATTAAATTAGGTGAAATTCGACTTGTTGAGGCCGCGGAAGGCCTCGATGAAGTCACCGTTGTTGCCGAAGTATCTACCATTCAGCAAAAGGTAGATCGCAAGGTCATTACCATTGGAAAGGATCTTGCAGCGACCGGAACCGCCTCAGAGTTATTGGTAGGTGTCCCCTCAGTAAATGTGGACGCCCAAACCGGAGAGATAAGTCTGAGAGGAAACTCGAATGTTCGGGTCATGGTTGATGGAAAATTATCCAATATTCCAACAGCCGATCTATTGAAACAAATTCCATCAACTGCGATCAAGTCTATTGAATTGATCACCAATCCTTCAGCAAAATATAATCCTGAAGGCATGAGCGGTATCATCAATATCGTTCTTCATAAAAATACTATGGTAGGATTTAACGGTAGTTTAAATGTTGGACTTGCATATGAACATGAACCCAAGTTCAACAGTTCACTCAATATGAATTATCGTTATGAAAAGTTCAATTTTTACACGAATTACAGTAATAATATCTCCAAAAATATTAACGTAGGAAATGTGGCCAGACCTGATGATAATTCCGTTCAGAATTTTAATTTTGATGATCAACGTCAGTCACATTTATTTAAAGTAGGTGTCGATTATTATTTGAATGATCAGCATACTATTTCTGTTTTTACCAATCAGAATTTGGCCGAAAACTCGACAATCGGAAGAACACAAGCTCTATTTTTTAGTAATCCGTCCTTTGATGAAATTCAATCCTTTAATGCGATGGGTGATAATCTTGCCTCTCAATACAATTTTGATTATAAATTAGACTTTGATGAAGAAGGTCATAATATCGAACTGGAAGTTGATCATAATATATTCAACGATGAAAGCCCGGTTGAGTACCGCTTTATTCAAGGATTTCAGACTGGATATGATGATGCGAATACTACCGACCGTGTACGAACGACTATCAATTTAGATTATGTCAATCCGCTAACAGAGTCCACAAAATTAGAAGTGGGTGCTCAAGTCAGATTATTCAATTCTGATATCACCTTTTCATCAACAGGGGAAACATTTAATGCGATGGGTGAATTAGCACCAACGCCGGATACCAATTTCGATTATACACGTGATATCTATTCTGGTTATGCCACTTATAGCAAAAAATTTGAGAAATGGACCTATCAAGTGGGAGCTCGACTGGAAAGTGTGACTGTTGATGCTTTGGCATTGCAAACTGACGTGCTAACAAATAATGTTACTCCAATCGAGTTCACTAATGATTATGTAAAGGTTTATCCATCAGCTTTCTTTACCTATACACCCTCAGAGAAAAATTCGTATCAATTGAGTTATAGTAAACGTGTTGATCGTCCTGGTATTGGGCAAGTAAACCCAATTAAAGAATGGAGTACGCCACTCATCTCATCATTTGGAAATATCAATCTTGAGCCACAGTTCACCAATTCAGTGGAAGCCAATTATACCAGAAATTTAAATGAAAGAAAAGGAAGCGTTACAGCCGGTGTTTTTTATCGTGCAATTTCCAACGAGATTAACAGAGCCTTGTTTGTGGATCGTTCCGATGTTAATTCGGGCCGTATCATCCTAACACATGATAATTTTGATGATACCTCAGCTTTTGGAGTTGAAGTAACGACCAATTATCGTCCGTTTAAATGGTGGAGTATCAATGGAAGTTTTGACCTGTATTCTCAAACACAGAAGGGGATCTCAGAAACTTTAACTGCACCTATTGAAACAGCGACTATTGATGACATCGTCACCGAAATTACCGAAGTTGATAATGTTGCCTGGAATTTTAGAATGTTCAATAATTTCAGAGTCAGCAATTCCTTAACCTTTACGGCTTTTGGATTCTACAGAGGACAGAACAGTACGTTACAGTTTGACATCGACCCAATGTATTTCATCAATGTTGGAATGCGTTACAGCTTTCTTGAAGGAAAGGCCTCATTTAATTTGAGTTGGAATGATATTTTAAACTCGATGAAATTTGCCGGTGATGGTACACGACCTTATGTACAAGTAATCAATTTTGACTGGGAAAGCCATACGGTTCAGGCCAGTATAAACTACCGATTTGGTGGTGGAAAATATAGAGCGAAATCGCGTAAACGAAGAGATGATAATGTAAAAGAAGGCAGTGGTGGCGTGTTCTAGAATAAAAATTTATACCCAATTAATAACCCACATAATAGTTGATGGTTAGTGTTAATGTATGGTTATTAATGGAGGCCCAAAGTGTCACTGCTTTGGGCCTTTGGTTTTTTAATATGTTAAAGTTGGGTTAATTCTGTTAAGCTGTGAAATAAAAACCAACATTTTACGTCTTATAGTGTATAAGCATTTTTAGTAAATGTTAATGTTGGTTAATAGCAAAAAAACCGAAACGATCTTCTTAGTTTCGGTTTTTTTTGTGGCTCTTATTTACCATTTGATAATGACACTACCCCAGGTAAATCCGCTTCCAAATGCGGCTAAAACTATGAGGTCATCATCTTTAACTTTCCCTTCCTCCCAGGCTTCGGTAAGTGCAATAATAACCGAAGCGGCTGTTGTATTACCATACTTCATTATATTATTAAATACCTGGTCATCTCTTAACCCGAATTTCTTCTGAATAAATTGCGCTATTCTTAAATTGGCCTGATGCGGAATAAGAAGATCGATATCCTCTTTATTCAATCCATTGGTCATTAGGCCTTCCATAATGACTTCGGAAAAACGAACAACAGCATTTTTAAATACGAATGTGCCATCCATATATGGGAAATAAGAGATATCCTCCCCATTGGAGGCGATAATCGCCGGCACCCAATTTCCAATACTCGGCGATGCCACGGTCAATTTATCGGCATATTTCCCTTCACTATGCAAATGTGATGACAATATGCCTCTTGAATTATCTTCAGATCTTGACAGTACACAGGCCCCTGCTCCATCTCCAAAAATAACAGTAACTCCACGACCTCTCGTGGTTTTATCCAGGCCATTAGAATGATACTCCGACCCGATGATCAGAATATTTTTGTACATCCCCGTTTTAATAAACTGGTCGGCAGTAGACAGTGCATATATAAATCCTGAACATTGATTTCTTACATCAAGGGCACCAACGGTATCCATATCCAACAAATCCTGAATTTGAACACCGCAGCCTGGAAAATAATAATCCGGACTCAAGGTTGCAAATACAATGAAGTCGATATCGTCCTTGGTCAAACCTGCCCGTTCTATGGCAATTTTGGCGGCTTTTGCTCCCATGACTGCCGAAGAGTCATCAGACCCTTCTTTTATCCAACGACGCTCTTTGATTCCGGTGCGTTCCTGAATCCATTCGTCAGTCGTATCCATCAATTTGGACAGATCATCATTGGTGACTATATTATCTGGAACGTAATACCCAAGTCCGGTTATTTTCGAATTGTACATATTGAAGTTTTTAAGAAACGACAAATTACGAAATTATTGAGTGAGGGACAACAGTTCTTAACATCGTATGTCCGTGCCACTTTGTCACATTTTCGTAATTGGTATTTTTTTTGCCATTAGACAAAGCAAATCAAAAATTTAAAAGACGATATTATGAAAGGAAATATTAATGTTTCAGTTGAAAATATTTTCCCCTTAATTAAAAAATTTCTATACAGTGATCACGAAATTTTCCTTCGTGAACTTATAAGTAACGCTACCGATGCCACTTTAAAATTGAAGCATCTGGTGAATTTGGGTGAAGCTAAAATTGACTTTAAAAATCCAAAAATTGAAGTTAAGATCGATAAGAAAGGAAAGAAACTACACATCATCGATCAAGGTATTGGAATGACAGCCGATGAAGTTGAGAAATATATTAATGAAGTCGCATTTTCAGGTGCCGAAGAGTTCCTTGACAAATACAAGGACAAATTGGATGGTGCGGGGATCATTGGACACTTCGGACTTGGCTTCTATTCCTCCTTTATGGTAGCCGATAAAGTTGAGATCAAAACCAAATCTTACAAAGATGAACCGGCAGCACACTGGACCTGTGATGGTTCTCCTGAATTTACCCTGGTAAAAGGAAGAAAGAAAACCGTAGGAACGGAGATCATATTGCATATTGCTGACGATTCGACCGAATTCTTGGAAGACACACGCATACGTGAACTCTTGACCAAATACAATAAGTTCATGCCTGTCCCGATCAAATTTGGGACACGTACCGAAACGCTTCCGAAACCCGAAGGTGCCAAAGAAGAAGATCCGGCGCCAACAAAGGAAGTTGATGATATCATCAATAATACGAATCCGGCCTGGACGAAGCAACCAAACGATCTGGAGGACGAAGATTATAAGAACTTCTATCGCGAATTGTATCCGATGCAATTTGAAGAGCCGTTATTCAATATCCATTTGAATGTTGATTATCCATTCAATTTGACCGGGATTCTATATTTTCCAAAATTGACCAACGACCTCAACATTCAAAAGGACCGTATTCAATTAT
>JABDLA010000164.1 GCA_013001965.1 Flavobacteriaceae bacterium
ATAATTCTAATGATGAAATAGTGAAGGACCCAATTTTCATTCAATTCAAATTTAAAATACAACCTCGTATTCCTGGTGCGGAGATTCTTATGGCTGAATTAGGACAAGCGGGCTTCGAAAGTTTTGTGGAAACCGATGAAGGGATACACGCCTACATTTTAAAATCAGATTGGAATGATCACATTTTGGATGAAGTAAGGATACTTCAATCCTCCGAATTTGAGATTGATTATACTTCCGAAGAGATTCAACAAATGAACTGGAATGCCGAATGGGAAAGGAATTTCGAACCAATAACGGTAGATGATTTATGTACTGTTAGAGCACCATTTCATAAAAAACCGGATACATCATTTGACATCATAATTGAACCAAAAATGAGCTTTGGCACAGGACATCATGAAACAACTCACATGATGATTCAGCAGATGTTGTCCTTTGATTTCAATGGGAAGAAGGTATTGGATATGGGTTGCGGTACTGGTGTCTTAGCGATACTTGCAGAAATGAAAGGAGCTTCCCAGGTGGATGCCATAGACATCGATCATTGGTGTTATTTAAACAGTCTAGAGAATGTTGAACGAAATGCCTGCAAGCGTATTTCAGTATATGAAGGAGATGTCGAATTATTGAATGGAAAACAGTACGATGTGATCCTTGCTAACATCAATCGTAATATACTTTTACAAGACCTGGAGCATTATATGGCATGTTTGAATTCGGACGGAATTTTAGTTCTCAGCGGATTTTATACAACCGATATACCGCAGATAATGGCGATTTGCGACGGATATATGTTAAAACTTATCGAAAAATTGGATCGAAATAACTGGGTTTCATTAAAATTTTTAAATTAGTAAAAAAATAGGTCATGGGATCTCAGGAAAAATCCTTGGAGAAAATAAAAATTGAGGAGAAAGCGGTCAAGCAACACGAAATCGTTTTATACAATGACGATGTGAACACTTTCGATCACGTTATTGAGTCCTTAATCTATGCCTGTGATCATTCTCCTGAACAAGCTGAACAATGTGCTATCATTGTACATTACAAAGGTCAGTGTACTGTAAAAACAGGCGAATATGACGAGCTTAAGCCACGCTGTACGATTCTACTTGATGCAGGCTTAAACGCAGAGATCGTTTAAATTTTTTTCGATAAAATCATTTTTTTATCAATTTGTCTTTATTTTTTGTATCTTTCTTCTACTTAGCTTTCCCTCTAAGGATTAATAACTTAGTAAATTGTTTATTGTCAGGACTTTATTGTAATGTCTTGGATCATGTATTGGTTAACTTTAGAGTCGAAGTTGATAATTGATTTAGGGTAATAATAAAAATTTAGAATGGACACAAACATAGAATATAGGATAGTCGAAATTTCATTGAAGAGCAGAGTTTTAAAGTCAGCCGATGGAAATTGTAATCTATCCCATGAAGATTTAGACCCGGGTTAGGCTCCGGGTTCTAACCCGAACGCCTAATGGAATGCCTATTGGGACCCTTTGCGGAGCATTCCATTTTGGCTTCGGGATTTAATTATCCTTGGTTTTAATTGTTGACAACAATGATTTTTTGAATGACTTTCTGTGTTCCTCATATAGGTATTGGCGTAGGAGTAGGCCTATTTACGCAATTAGGATCGATTCCGTTTAAATGTGCAGTTAAAAAACTAAAAAAACAGTACAAGCTATAATTTTTTTGGCAAATATGCAAATTTGAAATTTGCGCGGACAATTGTCGGGCCTCTTTAATATTATTTTTCTTTTTGCTAAAATTTTGAGCCATCACCGATTGGATTTTGGTCTAATTTTGGAGAATGCGATTTACCCGATACTACTCTAAACTTATAAAAACACAAGGTATCCCTCATTTGGATGTGAATCAATATTGCCGGGTGATGAATATTGTGTCACTTGAAGGGCGACTTCAAGAATTAAATGATCTTAAAAAAGAGCTGAAGCATCCTAATGAACATTATAAATATGATGTCCGTATCCATCGAATCACACAACAACTTAAAAGTCTCACCTTAGATCAATATCCTAAAGATGTGATTGAACAAATGGTTTATAGTTCCAACGGTTGAGTTGTTGGCTCTGATGCAAAAAGCCTGGAATAATCCATAACATTGGGGATACTATCCATATCACATAATACTGTGATGGCTGCCGAAAGTCCGTTGAATAAAACCGATTTATCCTGAGGCTTCTCAGGTTTTTTATTGGAGTGATGTATGGGCAGGCTATAACCACAACCATTAAGGAAGGCTACCTCAATTTTCAGCAATTCTGACGGTAAATACCCATTGATGCGTTTCCCAAAGGAATCGTTTATATAGCCCACATAATTTAAGACCGTTGAACCATGGGCGTCAGAAAAGTATTTCCAGCGGTCACTGTTGTCGCAAATATTGCCAACAGCGCATTGACAGGCGCATTCAGGATCAAGTGTGCCTTCATGGAAAGCCGTATATAGTTTTCGTATGGCGTCTTCGAAACGTTTTGTGGTTCGCATAGACTAAAGTTAGGGAAATTCTATGACAATAAAAAAGCCCACCATCTGGTGAGCTTTCTCGAATTTATATAGTGGTCAACTCAGAATTAATCTAAGTCTACTTGATCTTTATTAGTTGTCAAGTTCAACAGATGATACATTGTCACAGACCAGTCTTTTGGCGAATTTAAAATCCTTTGGTAAATGATCCTTAGTATTGAATTCTAATTCGAACTCATCTTCGATCTCGAACAATTCGATAGTGTCCCAATCAATGTCCTCCATACCTTCTTTGGCATTAAAATCGGCCGGCAGGTATTGTTTGGTGTTAATATCAAGCTCAAGAGATTCGTTGAGCTCAAAAACTGCGATTGAAGCAATGCTTACAATTTCATCATTGGACATAATGCCAAATAGTTCATTCTCTAATTCTAGTTTCTCGATCTCTAAAGTGAGATAATCTTCAATTGGATCGGCTGCGGTGATTGTATTTGCGGTTGCATTCAATGCGCCCAGCGCAAATACGAATACTAATAGTTTACGTAACATAATGATTTATTTTTAGTTGATATAACAATGATATTATATACGATATAAGACGTCCAAACGGACCCCTCGTTACAGTCCGTATGACCGATTTACGACCTTCGCAACAAAGTCCTCACTTTTTTACGAAAACAGCAAATTTTGAGCCATTTTGAGCACAATCTCGGTAAAGAATTGAATGGAAAATTCAGAGAATATAGTTGTTAAAAAGCGTTAAATCAAGGGTTTAGATCGAAAAACCTGGCTAAAATCTTCTTAAAAAGCGTTTTTTATGAAAAAAAGCTAAAATATCAAGTAAATTTTAGATGCAATACATATAATTATATTGGGTATGTAATGATTGGATTTCCTTAGCGCTCTAAGCTGAAAATCACAACAGGATTGGATTTCCTGACAAACCTGCGTGCCGGCAGGCAGGGCTCCGCTTTGAAAATCACAACAGGATTGGATTTCCTGACAAAGCTCCGCTTTGAAAATCACAACAGGATTGGATT
>JABDLA010000186.1 GCA_013001965.1 Flavobacteriaceae bacterium
TTAATGTCAAAGAAATATTTGATCGCATTATTGAGCTTTTACCCGAATCACCGCCATTTTTTCCAAAGGATCAGATCACCGACAAACCCGAGCGTTTTTTTGTGAATGAATCGATCCGAGAAAAGATCCTAATACACTACAAAAAAGAAATTCCGTATGCCGTTGAAGTGGATACTGAAGAGTTCTTTGAAGAAGAAAACATCATTAGGATACGTTCAGTGATCATGGTGGAACGGGAAACACAAAAAGGTATTATCATAGGACATAAAGGATCTGCCTTAAAGCGGGTTGGCGTGGAAGCACGAAAGGATCTCGAAAAATTCTTTGGAAAACAAATTCACTTGGAACTTTATGTGAAGGTCAATAAAAACTGGCGCAGCAATCAGAAGCAATTACGCCGCTTTGGCTATAATCGAAAATAGCTAATCGACTTCGTAATTGAGTTTCATTGTAATGGAGGCCGTCTTCTCTTTAGATGAGGTATTGTATGTGCCACCCCAGGAATAATCCTCATTAGAATTTTGCCCTGTAATTTGAAATATACCCATTTTCGCTGAGATCAGATCGCCAAGTCGGCCGCCCGAATTCTCAGCTATTTTTTCCGCTCGCAAATGCGCATCTTCAGTCGCTTTTGAGATCATTTCGATCTTTAGATCGGCCAGTTTTGTATAATAGTAGCGTGGCGACTGCGAATAAAACTGAATACCTCTGTTCAATAATTCAGTGATCTCTCGTGAAATTTTCTCAACTTTTTCGACATCATTAGAATCGATCTGAAGCGATTGTGATAAAATATACCCCAGGAATTCATCGCCTATATATTGGCCTTCATTTGAATATTTTGAACGAATGTTCTTTTGGCTGTTTACCGCATTAAATACCAATTCATCAGCTTCAATGCCCTTTTCCGCCAGATAGTCTGAGATAATTTTTTTATCGTTTTCCAGATCACTGTAAGCTTGTTGCAAATTGATATTTTCCCTGGCGAAAGAGCCTTCCCAAACGATGAGATCGGAAGTGAAATCGGCCTTGCCTAAACCGGTAACCGAAACGGTTCCTTCAGCTTTATTTCTGTTCTTATAAGCATTACTCAAAAGGTAGGCGGCAAATACGATGGACAGGCCAAAAATAATGGCAGTGATGTTTTTTTTCATACAGAATCTAAATATTTAATGAAATGATACTCTATTATAACTACGGTTTGAATTTGGTTTTAGATGTTAAGGATTTGTTTCATAAAATTATAAAGCTCGAGTATCTCATCTTTGCCTGAAGCTTTTCCCATCCGTCCGGCGAAATACAAAACGAACCAAATTAAAACGGTAAGCAGTGTAATGGCCAATTGTACCATATAATCATAACCGAGCGACCAATTGGTATAAGCCCAGATCCCAAATCCTATAAAGAGTCCGGCGACGACAAAATGAAGAAACATGAACATTGTCCAAACCGCAGGTTTCGGTCCAAACAGTCCATGCACTACACTATGGTTATCAGAATGTGCTATGATCTCTAGATCTAATTGTGGCGACCAGAATTGCTGCTCATGCCGCGGTCGTTTAATGAATACATGATCGTCAATACGTGTAATGCTAAACTTTGATTGTGTTGTTTTCGCATCTTCAAAAGACTTAAGGGCTTCCTGATTGCTTCGGTCCAGATCGATCTTGAATCGCGGACGTAATACGATCTCATTAGGTAAGGACATTCAAATAATAATTAATGATATCAATTTACTGTTTTTTCTTCTGAATCTAAGCATTACCTTTGCGCCAATTCTTAAAGTATGAGTATAGTAGCAATAGTAGGCCGTCCAAATGTTGGGAAATCGACCTTTTTTAACCGATTAATACAACGTCGCGAAGCGATCGTTGACGCGGTTAGTGGCGTTACACGGGATCGTCACTACGGAAAGAGCGACTGGAACGGCAAGGAATTCTCATTGATCGATACCGGTGGTTATGTGAAAGGCAGTGATGATGTTTTTGAAGCTGAGATCGATAAACAGGTTGAATTGGCCATAGATGAGGCCGATGCTATTATTTTTATGGTCGATGTTGAGACCGGAATAACAGGAATGGATGAAGATGTTGCTAATCTCTTGAGAAAGGTCAATAAGCCGGTTTTTCTTGCTGTGAATAAGGTTGATAATAACAAAAGAGCAGAGGATGCCGTTGAGTTTTACAACCTTGGCCTGGGTGATTATTTCAATATTGCGAGCATCAATGGCAGTGGCACCGGAGAATTACTGGACGCACTGGTGGAAGCACTACCCGACACCGAAGAGAAGGAGGAAGATGCCTTGCCGCGCTTCGCCGTTGTTGGCCGACCTAATGCGGGGAAATCTTCATTTATAAATGCCTTAATAGGAGAGGAACGTTATATCGTAACTGAAATAGCAGGTACAACTCGTGATGCGATCGATACCAAATACAATCGTTTTGGTTTTGAATTCAATCTGGTGGATACCGCTGGAATCAGAAGAAAGTCTAAGGTCAAGGAAGATCTGGAATTTTATTCGGTAATGCGATCTGTTCGTGCTATTGAACATTGCGATGTGTGCTTATTATTGTTTGATGCCTCCCGCGGCTTTGACGGTCAGGTTCAGAATATTTTCTGGTTGGCAGAGCGTAACCGCAAGGGTATTGTCATTTTAGCAAATAAATGGGATTTGGTCGATAAAGACAATAAGACCATTAAAGCGTATGAGGCGAAAATCAGAAAGGAGATCGAACCCTTTACTGATGTGCCGATTCTATTTATTTCGGCACTGACAAAACAACGTATTTATAAAGCGATCGAAACCGCTGTTCAAGTCTATAAGAACCGGTCAAAACGTATAAAAACCAGTGTACTTAATGACACCATGTTGCCCATAATTCAGCACACTCCTCCACCGGCCTATAAAAGTAAATACGTTAAGATCAAGTTCATTACCCAGCTGCCAACACCCCAGCCACAATTTGCCTTCTTCTGCAATCTTCCACAATACGTCAGGGAACCCTATAAACGCTTTTTGGAAAATAAACTTCGCGAACATTTTGATTTCCATGG